>CALMXF010000257.1 GCA_937870985.1 uncultured Chloroflexota bacterium | reverse complement strand
GAGTGCAACACCACCACCCGGGACCATGCCCTCCTCGACGCCCGCGCGGGCGGCCGAGAGCGCATCCTCGACGCGATGCTTCTTCTCCTTGAGCTCGGTCTCGGTCGCAGCGCCGACCTTGATGACGGCAACGCCGCCGGCCAGCTTGGCCATCCGCTCCTGGAGCTTCTCGCGGTCGAAGTCGGATGTGGTCGTCTCGATCTGAGCCTTGATCTGCTCGATGCGGCCCTTGATCTCCAACTCGTCGCCGTTGCCCTCGACGATCGTGGTGTCGTCCTTGGTGGCGACGACGCGGCGGGCGCGACCGAGATCCTGGATCGCGGCGCTATCGAGCTTGCGGCCGACCTCTTCGGAGATGACGGTGCCGCCGGTCAGGATGGCGATGTCGCGCAGCATCTCCTTGCGGCGATCGCCGAAGCCGGGGGCCTTGACGGCCAGGACGTTGATCGTGCCGCGCAGCTTGTTGACGACCAGCGTCGCCAGCGCCTCGCCGTCGACGTCCTCGGCGACGATCAGGAAGCTCTTGGTGACCTGCAGCGCCTTCTCGAGCACCGGCAGGAGGTCGGCGACGGCCGAGATCTTCTTGTCGGTGATCAGGATCATCGGGTCGTCGAGGACGGCTTCCATGCGCTCGGTGTTGGTGACGAAGTAAGGCGAGATGTAGCCGCGGTCGATCTGCATGCCCTCGGTGTACTCGGTCTCGAACTGCAGACCGCGGGACTCCTCGACGGTGATGACGCCGTCGCGGCCGACCTTCTCCATGACATCGGCGATCAGCTCGCCGATCTCCTTGTCAGCGGCGGAGATGGTGGCGACGTCGGCGATGTCCTCCTTGCCGCGGACCTCCTTGGACATGTCCTTGACGGCCTCGACGGCCTTGCCGGCGCCGAGCTCGATGCCCTGCTTGAGCAGCATGGCGTTCGCGCCAGCGGCGATGTTGCGCAGACCCTCGTGGACGATCGCCTGGGCGAGGACGGTTGCGGTGGTCGTGCCGTCACCGGCAACGTCGTTGGTCTTGGTCGCCGCCTCCTTGAGGAGCTGGGCGCCCATGTTCTGGAACGGATCCTCGAGCTCGATCTCCTTGGCGACGGTGACGCCGTCGTGGGTGACGGTCGGCGCGCCGAACTTCTTGTCGAGCGCGACGTTGCGGCCCTTCGGGCCAAGCGTGGTCTTCACCGCGTTGGCCAGCGTGTCGATGCCGATCTTGAGGGATTTACGTGCGTCTTCGTCGAATGAAATGATCTTCGCAGCCACGTGCTGGATTCCTCCTTATATAAGCCCTGAACGACAGAACCGCTCGCCCGGCTGGACGGCGGTTGCCTGGTTCCTACTCGTTGATGATGGCGAGGATGTCCTTCTCGGACAGGATCAGCAGTTCCTCGTCGTCCGCCTTGAACTCGGTGCCGGCGTACTTGGCGAACAGAACCTTGTCGCCGACGCTGACATCCATCGGGATGCGCTTTTCGCCATCGTCGTCGAAGCGGCCCGGCCCGACGGCGAGCACTTCGCCACGCTGTGGCTTCTCTTTGGCGGTGTCCGGCAGCACGATGCCGCTCTTGGTCACCTCTTCGCGCGACTGCGGCCGCACGATGACGCGCTCGCCGAGTGGCTTCAGTGTCGTCTGAGTCGTTGCCACCTGTGATAACCTCCTCTAGTTCAAACCAATTCGCGGCTTCAGCGCCGCCTGCTCCCTGCAAGTGTTAGCACTCTCGCACGGAGAGTGCTAAGCCACCGCAAACTATAGGGGAATCTGCGCCAAAACGCAAGGGGCCTTAGCAGCCGCCCTTCGCGGGTGCTAATCCGGCGCTTGCTGTGTGGATGCAGTGATTACAGCCCGCTCATCCGAATGACCTCGACGCCGCGCGCCTCGATGGCGGCGACGTAGCGGTTGATGCCGATCAGGTCGCTGGCGATGTGGCCGGTGACGATCAGGTTGCCGTTGCCGTGCTCGCGAAGTTGCGCGACCTGGTCCCCGGCGCAGTGGATATAGAGCACGGTGCCGACCCCGTTGTCGAAATAGGCGCGAGCCACCCGCGCGCCGCCGTTCGTGCCTGCGCCGTGGACGACGGCGATCCTGCCGAGCGGGTTGTCGGGATTGCCGACCGGAACCTCGATGCGCGTGTCGGCGTCGGCCAGCTCGGGGAGCGTCAGCAGTCCGTCGATCGCGTCCTGAACTGTCGGCGTATGGTCGAGCGTGCGACATATATGGGCTGTCAACGTCAAAGTGGCACATATGTTGGCACGGCAGCCACTTCTGTAGTTTGTCATCTTGAGCGCGCACGCGAAAGATCTCTCCTGCGTTGGACTGTCACATGCCTGGGGGAGATCTTTCGGTTGTCGGGCGCCATCGCCTGGGCGGAAGATGACAAGACAAGCAGGTGGCTGTCGATCGGACAGTCTGACGTTGACAACCTATGTATGGGCCGCGACACCAGCAGTGTATCCGGAGGGAGTCGGGAACACGGCGTACACTTGGGGTGTTGCAAAATGACGGCAGGATCGATGGGGATCCGCCGGAGATGTGGTCAGAGGTGGGATACAGGATGGCAACTCAGCAGGTCGTCCATGATGTGACGGACGCGGATTTTCAGACGGCAGTCATCGAGCGGTCGCGGACGAAGCCGGTCGTCGTCGATTTCTGGGCGGCGTGGTGCGGCCCGTGCCGCATCCTCGGGCCGGTGATCGAGCGCGTCGCCGAGGATTACGCTGATTCGATCGTTGTCGCCAAGCTCAATGTCGACGAGAACCCGATGTCGTCCGGCCAGTATCGGGTGCAGGGCATCCCGGCGGTCAAGGCGTTCCGCGATGGGCGCGTCGTCGATGAGTTCACCGGCGCGCTGCCGGAGCCACATGTGCGCCAGTTCTTCGAGTCGCTGCTGCCGTCGGCGACCGACCAGGCAGTCGCTGCTGCCGAGGCGCTGCTGGCGCAGGGAGACGAGGCTGGCGCCGAGCAGGCGTACCGATCGGTATTGGGCCAGCAGTCGGACAACCGCGGCGCGGTGGTGGGATTGGCCGGGCTGTTGGCCGGCCGGCAGGACTACGACGAGGCCGAATCCCTCCTGAAGCGCCTGCCGCCGGACCGCGAGGTGAAGGTTCTTCAGCACCGGATCTTCCTGGAGCGTTATGCGAAGAAGCACGCCGGGGAAGATCTGGCCGCTGAGGCGCAGGCCGCGCCGTCCGACCCGCGCGCCCGCTACCGCTGGGGGCTACTGCTCGCTGCCAACGAGCAGTATCGCGAGGCGCTGGATGAGCTGCTGGCCTCGGTCCGGCTGAACCGGAACTGGGAGGACGGCGCGGCGCGCAAGTCGATGTTGGCGATCTTCGAGCTGCTGGGCATGGACGCGACGTTGACCCGCGAGTTCCAGCGCAAGCTGGAGAACGTGCTGTTCTAGCCACAAGCTGCGCGACGACGGTTGTCACCCATCATTACCGCGGGTGACAACCGTCGTCTGGCATTGATGAATATGGAGAGTCAGGGATGCAGACCCGCGATGAGATCCGGCTGACGACGCTGGCGTCCTGCGCCGGCTGAGCAGCCAAGCTCGCGCCAGGGGCCCTGGCGCAGGTGCTCGCGCCGCTATCGGTTGCGGCAACCGATCCGAATCTGCTGGTCGGCCTGCAGACGAGCGACGACGCGGCCGTCTACAAGCTGTCGGACGCGCAGGCGATCGTCCAGACGGTGGACTTTTTCCCACCAGTCGTCGACGACCCATACTTGTATGGGGCTATTGCCGCGGCGAACTCGATGAGCGATGTCTTCGCGATGGGCGGCGACGTGCTGCTCGGTCTGAACATCGCCGCGTTTCCGGACAACTTGCCGCTCGATATTTTGACTCGCATCTTCGAGGGTGGCGCGGCCAAGGCGGCCGAGGCGGGCATGATCATCGCGGGTGGTCACACCGTGACCGACGACGAGCCGAAGTATGGGCTTGTCGTGACTGGCACGATCGATCCGGCGCGGATTCTGACCAAGGCCGGCGCGCAGCCGGGCGACTGGCTGTTTCTGACCAAGCCGCTCGGCGTGGGCGTCATCACGACGACGATCAAGCAGCAGGCGGCGGATCCTGCGGATGCCGACGCGGTGATCGTGAGCATGCTGACCCTCAACCAGGCGGCGTCACGACTGATCCGCGCCAGCGGCGCGACGGCCTGCACCGATGTCACCGGCTATGGTCTGCTTGGACACCTGACCGAGATGGCGGTGAAGAGCGAGGTGGGATTCGATCTCGATTCGTTGGCGATTCCCTGGCTGCCGGGCGCGATGCGCTACGCGGCCGAGGGTCGTTTCCCCGGCGGTAGTGACCGGAACCGGGGCTACTACGAGCCGTTGCCCGAGTGCGGCGTGTCTCATGCCGCCCAGCTTGACGAGGAGACGATCCGGCTGCTCTATAGTCCCGAGACGTCCGGTGGGCTGCTGGTGACGATCGGCGAACGCGACGCCGGTGCGCTCGTCACCGCCTTCGATGAGGCCGGCCTGCCGTTCTGGGAG
>CALMXF010000256.1 GCA_937870985.1 uncultured Chloroflexota bacterium | reverse complement strand
GTGGTCGGCATCGGTCTGGGTCTGTCGTCCGCGCCGGTGCAGACGACAGCGCTGGAGGCCGCGCCGCACGGCGAGACCGGGCAGGCGGCCGGGCTATTCTCGACGATGCGCTATCTCGGAAGCATTCTGGGGTCGGCCGGAATGGCAGCGATCCTCAGCGGCTCGCGCCCGACGATCGGCGAGTTCCGGCTGCTGTTCGCCGCGTTGCTGATCGCAGCCATCCTGGCGATCGGGGCGGCTGCTCGACTGCCCGGACCACTGAAAGTGGGCCGCCCCGCCGATTTCGCGCCAGCTCCGCAACAGCCCACGAGCGACTGACCGGAACATCAACGCCCACTACGGATATACCTCGTACCACCTGTCAATGATCTTGCGGGCGACTGGCGCGGCTGCCTTCGAGCCAGCAACACCTTTTTCGATGAAGACAACCGTCGACATTACCGGCGAATCGCTGGGGGTATAGGCAGCGAACCATGCGTTTGTGCCCAGGCCCTCAGCCCCGGTCTGTTCGGTTCCGGTCTTGCCGGATACCGGGTGGCTCACACCGATAAATGGCTCGACTGCCGTGCCGTTTGACGCATTGACGACGTCGTGGAGCGCCTCGCGGATGCCCTGGACCTGCTCCGAGGAAAGCGGCAGCTTGCCGATCTCCTTTACCTCGCCCTTCTGCGCGATCGAACCGTCAAGCCGGACGATATCGAGCGTCAGGTGTGGCTGATAGAGCGTGCCACCATTGGCCAGCGCGGCGTAGACGTTCGCCATTTGCAGTGGCGTCGCAACGAGATAGCCCTGCCCGATCGCCAGATTCACCGCGTCGCCACGCGCCCAGAAGTCGCCGACATTCTCCATCTTCCAGTCGGGGCTAGGGACGATGCCGGGAATCTCGTACAGCTCGGGGATGCCAGTCGGCGCGCCGAGACCAAACGCCTTGGCCATGTTCGGCAACAGGTTCTCGTCCTTCTCGTCCAGATCCGCGCCGATCTTGTAGAAGACGGTGTTGCACGAGCGGACAATGGCGGTGTGGAGATCCATCGATCCCTGGCCGCCGGGGATCCAGTCACGCCAGACCTGGTCTGCGCCCTGGAGCTGGAATGTGCCGGGGCAATCGACCGGGCTGTAGATCGTCATGCCCAGGTCGGCCATTCCGGCCGCGGCGGTAATAACCTTGAAGATCGAGCCGGTCGACGTGCCGAACGCGGCGGCGCGGTTGACCAGCGGCGTCTTCTGCGAGTCATTCAGTTGCGCCCATTGGTCGTCGGTGATGCCGAGCACGAACCAGTTCGGATCGAACGACGGCCGGGAGACCAGCGCCAGCACCTCGCCGTTGTTCGGGTTGAGGACGACCGCAGCGCCGGCCTGGTCGCCGATTGCGTCATAGGTCGCCTGCTGGATATCGAGATCGAGCGTCAGGACGATGTCGTTCGCCGGCTGCGACTCTGCCTCACCAAGGACACGGATCGTGGAGCCGTCCTGCCGGATGAGCTTGAGCGTTCCGCCCCGCTTGCCCGCCAGCCACTGCTCGCCCCACGACTCAACGCCAGTGCGCCCAATGTGATCGCCAGCCTGGTAGCCGCGCTTGGATAGCTCCGGCAACTCGTCGGCGGTAATCTCGCTCATGTACCCGACAACATGCGCGGCCACCGGGCCGGCCGGATAGACACGCGCGGGCGACTTCTGGATCGCCACGCCGGGAATAGCGCGGAGCGTGTCCACGAGCGCCGGGTCGATCGCATCCGGCAAGTCCTTGACCGGCATGAACCAGTCTGCCTGTCCACCCGCGATGCGCTTCTGCACAACATCTTGCGGCACGTTGATTGCCTGGGAGAGCCGGTTCAGCATGTCGTTCTGATCGACGACCTGGCCAGGGATCACGCCAACGCGGGTGATCGAGCCCATAATCGCGAGTGGCCGGCCCTTGCGGTCGAGGATGCGACCCCGCTGCGGGATGCTGCCTTCCCATCGGACGTAGCCATCGCCGAGTTGCGAGAAGATCAGATTCGGCGTCCAGTCCACCCCATACCGGCTGCCTTCGCGAACCAGTGGGAGGAGGTTGTCGTCCTTGAACTGGCCAACTCGCGCGGAGTCGAACGAGGCTCGAATTGGAAACAGCTCGTCCTTATCGGTGCCGCCGATCATCTCGGCCTTGACGCCGACAATCCCGGCTTCGACTGCGATCGCCTGATAGCGGGCCACGAAGTCATCGCGGCTGATACGCTGCCGAGCAGGGCCGGAGAGTAGGTCATACATCCGGTTGTAGTCGAGACCGCTCCAGGCATCGAGGTACGCCTTCGCGACGTCGCGGGCAGAGGCCTCTGGAGGCAGCGTCGGTGAAGCCTGGACGGACGGCGATCCTTCTGGCGACGCGACACCGATTCCCACGCCCGGAGAGACTGTCGGCGACCCCGTCGCGGCCCCGACATCGCTCGTTGGCGATCCGTCGTTGAGTCCGGTCAGTCGCTGGGCAACGAGAAACGAGCCGAAGATGAGCACGCCGACAACAGCGACGACCAGCAGCACCTTGGGCCAGAGCTTGTCGCGTCGACCGTACGGCGAGAACTGCGTCGAGGAACCGGTCCAATTGCCATCCGAGCCACGCCCGCTGTGATACGAACGGCCCGAGCCAACATGCCGGTTGGAATCCGTTGGTCCACCGCGCGGCGATCGCGACGAGAACGGAGCCGGATCGTGCGAATCCTTGCGAGACACGGTGCAGTGCTACCTTCCGACGCCACGCCGTCGTCGCGCGCGGCGTTGCATATCGATCTCTGCGGGCGATGGAGCCAGCGCCAGTGGGCCGGCCGACGATCGTACTCTCAAGGCGCGTGCCACACATAGCGATGTGTACGTACTGTGTCATGTCAGTGACTGTGAGTCAAGGTCTCCAGATGGGCGCGCCCGTCCACGACAAGCCGTGTGGACGGGCGGTCGTTACGGAGGTAGCGAGCCTACAGCGGGTGACGCTGGTGCCAGTGCGTTCGTTGCTGGTAGACGTGCGCGGCAGCGAGCACATCGTTCTCGCCCCAGGCGCGGCCGACGAAGGACAGCGACGTCGGCAATCCGCGTTCACCAAAGCCGTTCGGCACGGCAACTCCCGGCAGGCCGGCGATGTTCGCCGCTGCGCCGATCGCAGAGCGATTGCTGCGATCGAAGTAGCGGTCGAAGGCTTCGCCGATCGGACTGGCGACCGTCGGCAGCGTCGGGGCGATCAGCGCGTCGTAGCCCGCCATCAGCTCGTCCAGCGCCCGGCAGATCAGCCGGCGGATACGGAGCGCGCGGATATAGACATGGGCCGGAAGCGCCAGCGCAGCCAGCCCGTTGATCCGATCCTCCGGAGCGGTCAGCTCACGGACATCGCCGCTGGTCATCAGATCCTCGAATGCTGCGGCGAGCTCGCCCTGGATGATGACGCTGGCGACATCGTTGTAGGGGAACTCGGGCAGCGAAACAACTTCGACCGTTCCGATCTCTTCCAGAACAGACAGCGACGCCTCGAAGTTCGCCCGCACCTCGGGCTGGACACCAACCGTGGCGTCGGACAGTACGCCAAAGCGGAAGCCTTTCGCGCGGACGCCAGCCGGCGGCCACGCATACTCGCGCCGGCTAGCGGTTCCGTCAGCCGGGTCATCGCCGGCGATCGCCGCCAGGACAAGGCCACAATCCTCGGCGCTGCGGCACATCGGGCCGAGCTTGTCCAGCGTCCATGACAGCGCCATCGCGCCGTGACGGGACACGCGCCCATATGTCGTCCGTAGGCCGGTGATGCCGCAGAATGCGGCCGGCGTCACGATCGATGATGTGCGCCGTGCATTGATTTCGGCGAATTCTGGCTTGCCGCTGGGATCGATCGTGCGCGACAACCGTGCGGTCAGTATCGAAGCAGGTTTATTTCTTCAAGACGCGGAAGCTGTCGCCGATATCGTCGTCGGCGTGCGCAATCGGCGTCCGGTATTTTTACGTGATGTCACCACGGTGCAGGATGGTGCGCTAGATCCGGATCGCTACGTGTGGCATGGCATCGCCGGTGCGGACCATCGCGCGGAGCAATTGCGCGAATATCCGGCGGTGACCCTGAGTGTCACCAAAAAGTCGGGGACGAATGCGGTGGATATCGCCGACGCAGTCATCGCGCGCGCGCAGGCGTGGCACAACACACTGATTCCCGCCGAGGTGGAA
>CALMXF010000255.1 GCA_937870985.1 uncultured Chloroflexota bacterium | reverse complement strand
GTGGCGGTCGGCCAGCGAGCCGGAACCGAGCGTGCCGGCCGCGCTGGCCAGCGTAATCGTCGTGGCCAGGAAGCCGTAGAACGCCTTCGAGTAACCCAGATCGTCGTACCAGGTCGGGATGAACGCCTGCAGGCTGCTCATCGTCCACGAGCGCGCCATCATCACGATGATGACGGCCGCCAATAGTCCCCAGGGGATGGCAGGAAGGCCAGTCCGGCCGTGCCGCGACCCGGTTCCCTTGACGGCGATCTGCCGCATCTCCAGCAACAGCCAGATCGCGATCGCCGCGCCTGGCACGACCATCAGCCCGATACCGCGGATGCCAAACAGCGCCAGCAGGGCAACGCCAATCAGTGGCCCGATGGCGAAACCGATCGTCCCACCGGATGCGTAGACGGACATTGCGCTGTTGCGGCGGCGATCGTCGATGACGGCGTTAGCGTTGAGCGCGCCGAACGGATGGAAGGCGCCCGAGCCGAGGCCGGCCGCGCCCGCCAGCGCGACGATCATCCAGAACGACGACGCGGCGGCGATTGCCGAGAACATCACCGCCGTCCAGACCAGCGCCACACCGGTCAGCCGGGTGCCGTAGCGGTCGGCCAGCCAGCCGAAGAGCGGCTGCGAGACCGAGCCGACGCCGCTGTAGGCCAGCGCGACCAGCCCGACCGTCGCCAGGTCGAGACCGTACTTGCGCGAGAGGACGGGGAACAGCACCGGCAACAGGCCGGCGTAGAGGTCGATCGTCATGTGGCCGAGGAAGAGCGTGATCAGCGGGCGATTACGGAGGACGCTGGTTGTTGGCGCGGTGGTCGATGGTGCGACGCTCAACTCGGTTCCTGCTCGTGTGCCAGGCGGCGCTACGGCCCATTTGCCGTAGCGCCGGCCAGCGTACGCATCCGAACGTAGTGCGTCAACCCGTCATGACGTTATAGCGTGTTGGCCAGAGCGATCAGCAGCTGGGCCTGCTGAGTCGTGAGACCGTGCCCGCGCATGCTCCAGACCATCGTCTTGTAGATGTCCAGATACTGGGATTGCAGTCGCGTGACGTGGCGTTGCTCGGCCCATTCAGCGCCAGAGAGCTGATAGGTGAGCATGGAGCTCATCCACGGATTCGTGACGAATTGTCGAGTGAGCGCGCGCAGGCTGTCGTAGGTCACGCCGACCGTAAATGTCGTCGAGCCGCTGCCGACATTCCCTGCCTTGTCGGTTGCCGTCGCGGAATAGCTGTGCGAGCCGAGGCCGAAGGACCATGCCGGGCCGCTGATTCCCTGGCAGGTCGTCGTGGCGACTCCCGAGGTCGCGTCGGCAGCCAGGCAGGTGATCGTCACCTGCTGATCGACGCCGTAGACGCCAGCGTTGCCGCCGTAGGTCACAGTTGGCGGTGTTCGGTCGATGCCAACCGTGACTGAGGCTGAGCCGACATTCCCGGCCTTGTCGTGACAGCTACCAGTGATGGTCGTGGCGCCATCCTGGCTAGCGCCGCCGGTGGCCGGGCACTGGGTTGCGTCAATTCCCGAAGACTCGTCGCTCCAGTGCCAGGTGACGGTGACATCACCGATGTGCCAGCCGTTCTGGCCGAGCGGACCGCTGGTCGTCGGATTGGCGACAGGGGCTGTGAAATCCAGCGAGACGACCGTCGTCTGCGGGGTTTCAACGTTGCCGGCGACATCGACGCTGAAGAAGATGATCGTTGTCGTGCCGTCGCCACCACTCGCGCCGACCGTGAAGGGCGCGGAGTAGATAGTGCATCCCGCGACGTGTGTCTTGTCGCATGCAGGGTTGTTGATCGCATAGTAGGTCTTCGCGACGCCGCTGCCGCCTGTGTTGTCGACCCCGCTCAACGTTACGGTGACTGGCTGATTAGTCCAGGCGCCGGAGACGTAACCGTTGCTGAAGGTTGCGGTCGTCGTCGGTGGTGTGGTGTCTGGCGTCGTGTAGGTGACGATGACCTGGCCATCTCCGGTCTGGACGCCGGTCTCGAAGACGACGCCGGCCGGCCCGTAACCACTGCCGCCGCCACCGCCGCCCGCTGACTTGTAGCTGCTGACTCTGCCACCCTGACCACCGCACCAGCCGCCGCCCCCGCCCCCGCCGCTGAGCTTGTAGAACGAATTGACGTTCGCATCTGCGCCGGCACTGCCGACACCTGCCTGACCGCTGCCCGCGCTGCAGTCCTGATTCCCGCCCTGGCCACCAAATCCGGATTCCAGTGCTGACAAGCCGGGGCCGCCGATCAGCCCGCCGCCAGCGCCACCGGTGGACTGGCCTCCATAGACATTCCAGTTTGCCGCGCCACCACCTCCACCAGCGACGAGGACACGATGCGCCAGGTCTGTCCCACCAATCCGGATATCCGAAGCGCCACCGCCGCCCCCACCGGGGCATGGAGGTGTGCTCGTGGAAATGCCACTGTTGCCACCACCGCTAAATCCACCGGCGGTCGATGCCTTGCCACAGACGTCCCCGCCTGGATTCGCGGCGCTTTCACCCTCGCCACCGACCACGATCGTGATTTCGGCGCTGGGTGAAAGCGTGATCGTCGCCGTCGCGCGGCCACCTGATCCCCCCGAGACGGCGCCCGCTACTCCGCCGCTCGCGCCGTAGACGTCGAACGTCGCCTGGGTAACCTCTGCCGGCACGTCCCATGTCTGCGTATCGCCGGTGTAGTCGAACGTGCAGGTGACGGTCGTTCCGTTGTCGATGCAGTTGTCGATCGCTGCCCGCGCTACGCCGGCCGGAACCATGCTGAGCATCGGCGCGAGGGCCAGCAGGAGCCCGACGAGGACCTCGATCTGCCAGACGCGTCGACCGACAGCCGTATGGTGCTTCATGCTTCATTTCCTGTCCGCGTTACGATCCGGGTGCCCGCCCTGTGGTGTTTGATCTCGCGCGACGCTACAGGCCGCGTTGCGCGACAACCTCACCGGAGACGCGCGACAGCTGGCCGGGGAGAGCCAGCCGGTCACGCAACCAACATTCAGCGATCTGATCACCGGCCATCCGGCTTGCTGCGTCCTCGAACACACTCAGCGCCGAGAAGCCGTTGCCGTCGTCTTCGAGCGCGAGGTAGACGACGAAGCCGGGGACCTCGCTCAACGTTGAGGCAAGCCCCCGGGTGAGTCCAGCGAGTGTCTCCGGTGATTCGATTCGTCCCTCGTACCGGTGAATCGTGGCGTGCATCGGGCGCCTCGGCAGAACAGATCGTCCGAATGAGATCACCCGGAGCATAGGCCGTCACCAGCGCGGCCGCGTCCAGAGATGATGTAGGAACGTTCTGTATTTTCTGGAGATCGACCTGCTACAGGTTTCCTGTAGCAGGCTGTTGTGTTGTGCCGATGACCGGGCGCCTATGTGCGCTTTCAACGTCAGATTGTCCGATCGGCAGCCTGCCATTTGTCCTGTCATCTTGAGGTCGCAACCGAAAGATCTCCCTCGGGCATGTGACAGTCCAACGCAGGAGAGATCTTTCGCGTGCCGGGTGCCCTCCGGGCGGAAGATGACAGGCCACGGGGGGTGGCTGCCGCGCCAACGTATGTGCCACTTTGACGTTGACGACCTACTCAATGCTCCGACCAGCATGATGTGTCCTGTACTGTGGTGCGACAGCCACCCCGGCCGTTTGTCATGCT
>CALMXF010000254.1 GCA_937870985.1 uncultured Chloroflexota bacterium | reverse complement strand
GGATCGCCGCCCCGGCGACTCCGGCCTGCGCCAGCAGATGCGGCAGGGTTAGCGGCGACTGCCAGGAATCGCGCCCTTCGGCCTGGCCGAACAGGAACGCGGTGTAGCCGGCCGCTGCGGCAGCCAACGGGATCGAAACCGCCATCAGCACATTCTGGGCGGCATCGAGATCGAGGAGCGCAGCGACAAGCCAGAGGAACGCAACCCCGCCGAACAGGCCGAGGATGTAACCGCCCCAGACCAGCCACGAGGTCGGGTTCGGCTTGAGCAACAGGAACCAGAACCGCTCCGGCCGCTTCAGATCGGCGATCAGAAAGACGGCGGTGAGGACGATGAACGCTATCGCCAGCACCGGCGCAGCGAGATCGAACGTGGTGCGGTCACCGACCCAGCCAAACAACAACAGTATTGCCGCGATCAGCAGCGCGCCTGCGGCAATTCCCTTTGTCCAGAGATACGTCGCCACCCGCCATCCCCACGGCTTCGGGTGGTGGACGTCGTAGACGACTTTCGTGTCACCGGGGCCAACCAGCGGCTCGTTGGCCTGCTTTGCCTCCTTCGGCCGGCCATCCGGCCGGATCTCGCCCCACAGGTAGGCGTTGTCCCACGACAGCGCCTCGGGGGTGAGGCTGGCGTCATCGGCGCCGAGGTAGAACAGCTTCGGTCTGGTGCCCTGCTCCGGCTTGCGGACCGATACGTTCTCGCGCGAGATCAGCTGGTGAATCTCGCTGGCTGGGTCGTCGATGTCGCCTGCGATAATCGCCTTGGCCGGACAGACGACGACGCAAGCCGGCAGCAGGTTCTGGTCGACCCGATGGGCGCAGTAGTTACATTTCGCGGCCGTGTTGGTGAACGGGTCGATATAGATCGCGTCGTACGGACACGCTTGCATGCACGATTTGCAGCCGATGCAACGGCTCGCGTCGAAGTCGACAATGCCATCTGGCCGGCGATAGAGCGCCTTCGTCGGGCAGATCTCGATGCAGGGGGCGTTGTCGCAGTGGTTACAGCGCTCGACGGTGAAGAACCGCCGCGTATTGGGGAACTCCCCCTTCTCTGTGTACTTCACCCAGGTGCGGAAGACGCCGAGCGGCACTTCGTTCTCGGATTTGCAGGCGACGGTGCAAGCGTGGCAGCCGATGCACTTGCGATGGTCGATAACGAATCCGTAGCGCATTGCGATTGCCCCTCGTCTTCGCAGTCCGTTGCGTCAGTTTGCTCGCGGCGTGGGGGCATCGTCGCACGATCGCGCCGAATGCGATAGAGCGCCCGACGTTTACCGATGTCAGTGGTGGACCGGCGTCCATCAGACGCGTTAGCGGGTCAGCCGCGAGACCATGCTGACCATCTGAGCTACCGCCTTCTCCGGCGAAGGGTACTCGTCCGGGTTGCGCAGGCAGTGCAGGGCAAACTCTTCGAGCAGTTCGGTCGAGAGCGAGTGGCTGGCAGAGCGCATCGCGCTGATTTGCGTCATCACGTCGCTGCAGTCGCGGCCTTCGTCGATCATCTTCTGAATGCCACGCGCCTGCCCCTCGATCCGCTTGAGGCGCTGGATCATGTCTTCGCGTATGTCGGCGTCGAGCCGATCGATCGATGGCATCGGCTGGGCGACTCCTATCGAATCTGATTCCTACCATACCCCTGTGGGGTATGAGTGTGTGAGATGTCCTCTACGTTGTCAAGCGCGAAGAATCTCTCCCCACGTCCGGCCGGCGTGCGCGATGGATGGCGATCAGGCCGAGGCCGAATGTGCGGTACTGGATGGCGGTGAACCCTGCCCGTCGCATCGTCTCCGCCAGTTCCGCGGGACTCGCGAATGCCGCGGCGGAATCCGGCAGGTAGGCGTAGGCGTCCTTGTCACGGGCAATGATCTGGCCGAGCAGGCGCGCGACGACACCAAACCCGACGCTGAGCACGTATCCGACGAGACCGTCGCGGCGCGACGCCTCCAGGCAGACGACGCGGCCCCCGGGGCGCAGTACCCGGCACATCTCCCGAAACGCCTGCTCCTGGTCAGTGACGTTGCGCACGAGAAATCCGCTGGTCACACAGTCGAACGACTCGTCGGCGAAGGGCAGCGCCAGTGCGTCGGCGACGGCGAAGCGCAGGTTCGTGACACCCTCGCGCGTCGCTCGCTCGACGGCGGGAGCGAGCATCTCCGGCACGAAGTCGGCGGCGACGACCTCGCGAGCGCCGAGATGAACGAGTTGGCGGGCAATATCG
>CALMXF010000253.1 GCA_937870985.1 uncultured Chloroflexota bacterium | reverse complement strand
CCGGCTATGGCGCCCGCTACCCCCTCGCCGCCCTGGCTGCACTCCGCGCCGTCCTCCGTGGTGAGACGCCCGAGCCGTTCGAGTTGGGCGCAAGCGAGCAGTAGCCGGCTTCTGGTTCAACGGCTAGTGCTCGTTCTCAACGAGCTCCTGGATGCGCGTGACGAACGCGGAAGCGGTCTCGGGAGGAAATGCTGCAACAGCCTCCGGATACTGACTTCCCGCCTCTGCCATACCATCCACCGGGAGCGTAAACCACCACGGGTGGCCATAGCTTGTTGCCATGTACTCACGTCCGGCGTCGAAGTCTTCGAGCGGCCTGACAAAGAACACGTAGCGCTGACCAGCCACGAGCGGGATAGCTCCGAACTGCGCCTTCATCGCTGCGATCTCAGCCTGAGTCGTTGGGGGTGTCGCCGGTCGGTCGCCGGAGGCGCTCCGTCCCTCCATCTGGACGACGGGGAGGACCGAGGGCCCCTGACCCTTCAGATACCCCTCAACCGAGACCTCATAAACCTGTCCCAGATGGAATCGTTGGCTATCTGGCTGACTATGGTTCGTCACGTCACGAGCGAGATTCACAATCTCGCCAGGAGCAATGACGGTTCCAATGAAAATAAACGGGGAGACATCGACCAACTGCTCCAGGCTGCCCACAATGATCGGGTCGACGAGTGAGCCAGTGGGGTCGACGGAAGGCGGTGTCGGCGCGACTGGGACTGGTGTCTCGCGTGACTCGGCGCCGTCGCCAGCGATGAGCTGTTCGACAATTCGAACAAGGTCGGCCGACGGCATCGCCGGTATTACGGAACGCGCCTCAGGCCAGAATGTGTCGGGCTGCGCCTGGCCATCCACCGGGAGAGTGAAGCGCCAGGGATGGCCAGCGGCTGTCGCGACGAGGTTGCTCGACGGGTCAAACCCCTCGATCGGTCGGGTAAAGAACAGATAGCGCTGTCCAATCCGCATCGGCGTGTACTCGCTGAACTGGGCCCGCGCCTGCGCGACCATCGACGGTGATAGCTCCGCCGGCACGTTGCCGTCCTCGACGGAGAGGACACCTTCAAGCTGGACCCCGTACAGCATTTCGGGGCCACGCTCGGTGAGATACCGCTCGACGGCGACGCCATAGGTCTGGCCGAGGTGGAAGATGTGGTCGTCGGGCTTGCTGTGATCATCAACATCCCGAGCCATGTTCACGATTCCACCGCGCGTCACAACCGTCCCGATGTAGATCTGCGGTGAGTTGCGGACCAGCACATCCAGTGACGGAACAATCACCGGATCCATTCGCACCTGGGTCACGCTGGGGGGTGTCGATTCGCCGCACCCGGAGAGGGCCAACGTGAGGATGACCACCGCGGCGCCAAGCAACCTTGCCATCACGATCTCCTATCCGATAATGCTGAGGACGAGATGCTGAACGAGATTTGGAGGCCGTCGGCTACGGCACGCCGTACTTGGCATTGATCGCATTCACATCATCCTGCCAGGGGCTGAAGATGACTTCGCGATTCCGGCCGGTGCGCATCAGCGCGTTGGAGACATCGGAGTGATCGATGCCCAGGCAATGACCCATCTCATGCCCGGCGGTGCTGCGCTTTTGAAGATCGGGCCGGCTTCCCGAGTTGGAGTAGGCGGTATTGCCGAAGAGGTAGCAGCGAGTGATCTCGTTTGTCTGCTGGTTCCAGTACCACGATTGCGGCCACTCCATGTAGCCAGCCGCGCCGTCGCCCGCGTTGTAGTACGTGTTCAGCACAACCGCTCCGGTTGACGGATAGTAGTGCCAGCGTGGCTTCGTGTTGCGCGTGTTTCAGTCATCGCGGGCTTGCTCGAAGGCGGTCTTCTACAACGAGGCGCCTTGCAGATTGCTGCCCCAGCGATAGGTCACCGGGACAGTTCCATCAAGCTGGGTTGACCACCACCAGGGAAAGTTCACGAACGCGAGCGTCGACTGCGCGATGAGCAGGAGACAGACGGTGGTGACGCCGATAACAACATGTCGCCTGCACGAATGTGACATCTGGAATCCCTCCTCATCATACAATCCGACGTCGACTGCACTTCAGCGAGGTCCGCATTACGGGGGAATGTGTTCGGTAGTGTAGCACAGGCTCAGCGCATCTGTCAACTTTCGTTGTTTGCGCAGAGTTCTCCTGGTGGGTAGCGCAACGATTTCATAGTGCGCATGTCGTCGCCAGGTTGCGCCGGCTTCGATCGTGCTATCGAAGCCGAGGTCGCCACATCGATTGCCTACGGTCGCTCATCGACACTCGGGACTATCCGTGGATAATGGGCCCCGTGAAGAATTTGGAGAACGAAACCGGAGAGACGCATGTCGACAGAGTCTGCTCGATCGCCCCGCCTGCGAGACCTCGGCATCAGCATCGGCACGCTGCCGACCGGCCCGCTG
>CALMXF010000252.1 GCA_937870985.1 uncultured Chloroflexota bacterium | reverse complement strand
TACAATGCAGACGACGCACGGCTCGGTGGTCGCGGGACGACAGGCGGAAGACAGGGGTGGGAGTCGATGGCCTATCGCTTCATGCTGGACGTGCCAGAGGCGGCACATGACGACGCCAAGACGGCGATCGAGAGTGTGCGCAACGCACAGATCCTGATCGACCGGCATCCGCGCCCACACACGCCCGACCCGGTCGTGACCGAGGCGGATGTCTTCGACAGCCGCGCCGAGCTCACCGTCGTCGCCCACACACTCGATGTCATCGACGCGCTCTACCACTGGATGGGCGAGCGGGAGATCAACACCGACGTGTACGTCGATGCCCACAAGGGCGGCAAGCTGCACCTGCCCGACTACACCGCCCCGGAGCTACGCGCGATCATTCAGGGCGACCAGTACTGGTTCGCCAATACGATGCCGAAGATCCACTATCCACCGGATGTCCTGATGGAGGGAGGGGCGCTCGTGTCTGAAGTCCCGTATGGCGGCCGCGCCGCGAGCTCTGCGATCGTGCCGGCCGAGACTCAGGTCGCGCTAGGCGGAATCGATCACGTCGCCGTCCGCGTCCGCGACATGGCCAAGGCCGAGGCGTGGTATCGCGACTTCTTCGGGATGGACATCATCTACCGCGCTCGCCGCGCGCACGACCGCTGGCAGCATCTGCCGGCCGACTACAGCTGGGACGCAGGCGTCCACAGCGGCATCGAGCCGGAGATCGTCCGGCTGGAGAATGGCCCGATCGCGATTGTGCTGATCAACGCCGGCATGGGCGCGGTGATGCACGAAAACCGCGTCGCCCACCTCAGCCTGAACGCGCCAATCGAGACCGTCAACGCCGTCCGCGGACGAGCGCTCTTCGCATCCTTCACGATTATCGAAGATACGGCGCGCTCGTTTGGCTTCGTCGATCCGTTCGGGATTACCTGGCAGTTGATCGCAAGCAGCAGCTGAGACAAACGATCTACGGGGCGGCCAGGCTGGCCGCCCCGCCCACGTCCGACTGGTAGCGAAGGCGAGATATGCTCGACGATTACCGCGAACTGATCGACCTCCTGGCACGAGCGCCGCAGCAGCTTGCAGCGGCAGCGAAGACGGCGGGCGAGCCGGCCAGCGGAGTCTGCGGCCGCCTTGTCATGTCAGAACGGCTCTATCTCGGCTGGCTCAACGAACTTTTCCAACGCACCGATCCGCTGCTACGTTCGCCAAACCTCGCCCACCTCGCCGAGCAGGAACGCCTCCAGCAACAGCCCGCAGCCGACAGTCTGGCCACATTCAGCGACTCGCGTGGCGACACAATCTCGCTGCTGATGGGCCTCTCGCTGCGCGACTGGGAGCGCACCGGTATCCTCGAGGAAGAGGGGCGTGAGGTGACACTGTCCGGGCTGGTCGAGGCATTGGTTGACCTCGACGCCGATCATCTGGCAGAGCTGCAACAACTGGCCGGCTAGCCGGCGCATCGAGATTGCTCACAACGGACCGCGGGACGGGGGAGCAGGACCAGATGGGGGGCGGAGGCCGCGCCGACGTGCAGGACGCGCGGCCACCGCAAGAGGAGTGAGTGAGACCGGCCAACCGGGAGTGGGGCCCGGAAGGCCAGGGAAGCAGAGGCACCGTCGGGTCGAAAGGCCCGCGGCCGGCGGCAGCGTCGGTGGGGTACTCCGCTGACCGGTGGGACCCGCTATCGCGGGTCCTTTCCTTTTCCGCGCGAACAGCAGGCCGCCGCGACGATGATCTCCAGAATAGCACGCATGTTCTAGTCCGTCAACTCGCTGGCGCGGATTGTTGGCGCGTTCGTACGCTGATCCCGGGATTCCGGCGACTAGCGCGCCCGATCCTCTCCGGCGCGTTACTATGCCCGGGTTCGATGCGGAGAGGGGCAGGGGAATGAACAAGGTCGTTCGGGTCGGAGTAATCGGAACCGGGTTTGGAGCGCACCACATCGAGGTGTTGCGGCAGTTGCCGGATGTCGAGGTCGTCGGGGTAGCGTCGGCCCAGCCGGCGCGAGCGGAGGCAGTGGCCGAGCGCTACGGCGTC
>CALMXF010000251.1 GCA_937870985.1 uncultured Chloroflexota bacterium | reverse complement strand
GCGCGTCACGGCGGCGGCAAAAATCTCGGCCATGCGATGGGTCCGCGCGGCCATAGAGGCGAGCGGCGGCGACGATGCGCTTGGCCGGCACGCCACAGAGCGACTCGGCATATTCGGGCGTGAACGGCTCGACCATCTCGACGACATCGTCCCAACCGTTCGTCCGCGACCGGACGTATTCCTCATCGACCAGCCCGTCGTGGATGATGACGCGCAGCATGGCGTTGAGGAGCGCGATATCGGTGCCGGGCTTGACTGGCAGCCAGAGGTCGGCGGTGCGGGCGAGCGGGGTCTCGCGGGGGTCAACCACGATCAGGCTGGCGCCGCGATCGCGCGCGCGCCAGAGCCATTGCATCATCACCGGGAAGCATTCGGCGACGTTCGAACCGACGACGAGTATCGACTTTGTCAGCGGGATGTCCGTCATCGGCAGCGGAGCGCGATCGATGCCAAATGCCTTCGAATATGCGCCCGCGGCCGACGACATACAGAGCCGGCCGTTGTAATCGATGTGGCGGGTCTGCAGCCCGAGCCGAGCGAACTTGCCGGCCAGATAGCACTTCTCATTCGTCATCGACGAGCCGGAATAGACGGCAACAGCGTCGCGGCCATGCTCGGATTGCAGCTGCTGCCAACGGGAGACCACGTAGCCGAGCGCCTCGTCCCAGCTTGCGCGCTCCAGCTTGCCGCCCTTGCCACCACGGCGGATCATCGGGTATAGCAGCCGGTCGGGATGGTTGGCTTGCTGATAGGCAACGACGCCCTTGGGGCAGAGCGAGCCCCGATTGTGGGCGTAGTTACGCGGCTCGACGCCGACGACCTTGCCACCCTCGACCCGCAGGTTCATCCCGCACTGGACGCCACAAAAGGAGCAATGCGTCGGGACAAGCGTGTCGGGCATGTTAGTGGCGTGCTGCCACTGCTCGTCGGTGCGCCCGACCTCCTGAAAGTCATAGTTGAAATCGCGGTCGGGAACGAAGGTGTCCTTGTTGACCGACATGGCAGCCTCCTCGCCGGGGGTTCGTCTCGTGCGTCCGTGTGTCTAGAGAAACCGTCGTCCCATCATCTCGTAGTACGCCTGCCCACGCAGGATGCGCTTGCAGGTCGGACAGTAGTCCTGCAGTTGGCCCATGTCCTCACCCAGGTCGTAGTCCTGCCCCAGGTCGGACAGCACGCCCTTCAGGTCGTTGATGAACTGCTGAGACGGCAGCGCTTCACCACAGCGCCGGCAGGCGCCACTGCCGATCGCCCGGTTGGCGTGAGCGGGATCGGGGAGGTGGTAGTGCTCGACGTCCTGATTGACCTGCTGATAGAGGGTGACGCCGATGCTGGCGGGGCGCTGGATGATGTGGAAAAACTTGCCGAACGGCATCGACAGTAACCAGAGAACGACGACGATCTCGTGGGTGAGCGCGATAAACCAGTAGAACTTGCCCTCCCACCAGGTCGACGACGCCGTCAACGCCAGGCCAGTCACCGCGATGGCAAAGAGCAGAATCAGCGGCACGAGGTCGAAGCCAAAGCGCTGCGTCGACATCAGTCCCATGTCGGTAATTCGCCGCCAGAACGCGATCGCCAACCCGATGAGGAGCAGCGCGGCGGTGAAATCGAGGACGTGGTAAATCGCGAAGCCGGAGCGCGCTGCGATCGGGAAGGTGAAGATCGGGAAGCCGAAGAACCAGGCCGTGTAGTGGTCGATGCCCTTGAGGGTGAAGCGAATCCAGCCAAACGTCAGCGGGACCGTCACCATGACCGACAGGAGCACACCCCAGAAGATGCACATATGCATCACCCACCGGGTAGTGCTGCGCCGGAGGATGAAGGTCTGGCCGAAGATGTCTGTCCACCATGCCTTCGGGATCATGAGGGCATAGCGGCGGAAGTTCGCCACCGACAGGAAGTTCGCCCACCCAGCGCGAAAGTAGCGCCAGGTCGGCGGCCGGCCGAGCCAGAGCGTGTAGCGCCAGGTCATCGCGGCAACCGCGAAGATCGTCGCGACGCAATAGCCGATCAGAGACGAGTCGAAGTCGCGCAGACCACGCGAGCCGATATAGATCAGGGCCAGGAGCGCGACAGTGGCGATCGCCGTGACGATCCACGCTCGCCTGCGGACATTCTCCATCGCTCGCCTCCCTCGATCTGGGTACCTGTCCACGATGTCAGTGCTTACGGCAAGAATCGGGCCAGCAGTAACAGATGATTGCGTCGCGGGGGAGGGCACCATGGCTGCTGCAGGCGTATCGTGCCACGATAGTAGCACAGGCAAACAGCGCCCCGATTGGCGTCAGCCGCGCTGGTTCACGTCGATATCGCCAAAGATCGTGGTGGCGCGAATGACGAGCCCGGGCTGCGTTGGGTCGGTGATCGACGCCGCATGGTTCTTGATATCACCGAGAATCGAGGTTCCATCAACGCGGACTGTCCAGCCGGCCGGGACGGTGACATCCAGGTCGCCGAAGATCATTGTGACGTTGAGCACTGCGCCATTCGGCGAGAGTTGCGCTCTGCTCAGGTCGAGATCGACATCGCCGAAGATCAACGTAGCCGAGCCACCGCGAAAGGCAGTGGCAGCGCTGACGACGTCGTTGTCGTTGAAGATCGTCGTCAGGTTGACGACGTCGTCGATGCTGGAATTGCCCGTTGTCCCCGCCGTGGGTGACGAGTGCGGGCTGCCGTCGGGGAGCGGCATATCGCGGCGCAGGATGAACGAGACGCCGATGCCGACCAGGACGAGTGCGCCGAAGATACTCCAGAGGTTGAAGGAGAACAGATCGAGACTCTGGACGAGCAGCACAACGCCGACACCGGTAACAATCCAGCCACCCAGGTTCGCTCTGCCGCCACTGCTCAATATCGACAGACCAACGGCAACGACGAAGAGCGGCCAGAGACTCCAGACGTTGAAGCTTCCAACCATCCCCGCGCGTTCGAGAATCAGAAGCACGCCGAGCAGCACCAATACGATCCCGATGAGAAGCCGGCCGTGATTCAGTCTCACTCTCGGTTCTCCTTATTGCTTACCCGGGCTACGACTACCCAGCAATATCGCCACCCCGACACCGATGACCAGCAGCGGGAGGATATAGTAACCGTCCACCTTGATGAGATCGTACTCGTTCAACAGGAAGAGCACGCCGATCACGACGAACAGCAGTCCGAGAACGACAGCGGTTATGTTCAGTGACTTATCGCCCATCGCGCACCTCGATATCGCCGACCCCGATCGAGAGCTGCAGCCGCACGACATGGCCACTCGAACCCTCACGGCGCTCGACGCCACTGCGGCCCGCGCCGGATTGCTGGAACGAATCGAAGATCGTAATGTCGCCCGCGCCGACCTGCCAGTCAACGATCGTGCCAACGCCGGCCGGCAGGATCACCTCTAGCTGACCCATCCCGACGCTGGCGACGACGAGCGTCTCACCCGGTGGGAAGCTGATCGCCGACAGGTCCAGCGTCATATCTCCGACGCCCAGCTCGTAGGGTGAGCTGATGTCAGCCAGCGTCGCCGGCCGATAATCGCGTTCGCCGATCGAGCCACTTAGCGGCACGTTGGTGACCGAGACGGCCGCGAGCGCCAGCGTCAGAACAATGCCCAGAGAAACCAGTCCACCGTGCAACCCTCGCCGGGCGTCGAGCAGCACCGCGAGCCCGGTGGCAATCAGCGCGCCGGGCAGGGCGGCTCGCCAGGGGTTTGCAGTTATTCCGGCCACCTGAAGCAGCCAGAGGACGCCTCCAACGACGAGCAGCCCGCCGAGGAGAACCATTCCGGCCGAGACCTCGCGCCGAGGTGGCGGCGCGGCCACAACCGGCGGCACGGCACCACTCATCCTCGCACCGCCTTCAGCAGAATGCCAATGCCGATGATGACGAGGATGATTGCCCAGATAACCCCCTCGTCCAGCCAGGGGATGATCTCGCGCAGGAGCAAGACCGCGCCAACGAGGACCATTGCGACGCCGGCCAGCACCCGTAGCGTCTGGCCCGATGCGGCCGACGCCGCAGGCAACACCACGCCCTCGGGAGCAACGGGGATGACGATCCAGGCAACGATGTAGAGCAGGAAGCCAACCCCGCTGAACAGCAGCGCGACCCAGATGAGTCGCGACAGCACGGGATCGATCCCGAGATAACTGGCCATTCCGCCGGCGACTCCGCCGAGCATCTTGTCATCGCGGCTGCGGTAGAGACGGCGCACATCTGGCTGTGGGGGATCGACGGGGAGCGAACCAGAGTCCTGCGCGCCGGGTGATTCATCGTGCACGACGCCCTCCTCTTGCTTCTCGATTATGGATCATACTCTTGTATAGATAAGGATGACGTGAATAATCCGCTCGCGCGCGCGACAATCTCGTGACAGGGCGGCCGGCCCGACTTGACAGCCCCGCAGTCGCGGCACTAGGGTGCCCTGACCAGTTCATGATGATTGTTCCGGCGCTACGCATGTGAGGAGCAGACACGATGGAAAGACCCGACCGGATGATCCTGCCGCCAAACATCTTCGCCCACAACCGGGGCGTCGTGACCGCGCAATATGCCGTCATGCCGCCAGATGGGATCCTTGCCAGCCGCTTGCCCGGCTTCGTTGACACGACCGTCCGCATTCAGACCGCCCCACCGATGGGCGCGCGGTTTGCCCAGATATTGCTCGAGCTTGCGCCAGACGGCGGAACGACTGCCACCCGCGATGATGGACTCCAGCATCTGTTCTATCTGCTGAGCGGCGCGGTCGAGATCGAGATCGACGGCGAGGCGCACCGACTGTCGCCACATGGCTACGCCTACGTCCCGGCCGGCACAAGCTACGCTCTCCAGGCGAGCGAGGAAAGCCGGCTGATCTGGATCAAGAAGCCCTACGAGGCGATCGACCTGCCCGTGCCAGCGCCGATCGTCGGTCATCGCGACAAGATAGAGCGACAACGCCCACACACAGAGGGGCGATACTGGCAATACCTCCTGCCGGCCGACGACCTGGCGTTCGATATGAACGTCAACATTCTCGGCTTCCTGCCGGGCAACTACTTCCCGTATGTCGAGACACACATCATGGAGCACGGGCTCTACATGCTGGAGGGCCAGGGACTCTACCTGCTGGGCGGGGACTGGCACGAGGTTCAGCCCGACGACTTCATCTGGATGGGGCCCTACTGCCCGCAGCACTTCTACTGCACCGGCTGGAGCGAGGCCGCCTACCTGCTCTATAAGGATGTCAACCGCGACGTGCGATTCGAGTAGCGAAGCGACATTCGACCACCGGACGATCCGTGATTGCGCCGCCGCGCGGCGAACCGGGCACGCTCCACGAGTGGTTCGCCAAACCCGGGTGAGGGCAGCAGGGTCACCTCACAGCCTGTCTGCCGCGGCGTCGAGATTACGCAACTCCAGGCTGCGGTCACGGTAGTGACGCGCTCTGGCCAGCGACGCGCCCGAGATATCGTCGATCCTGTTCGATGGCTCCTTCCGGAGCGTAGACGATGCTTTGGTCGCGCCGGTCACGCGTCGTAGCGCTTACTCACGCGAGCTTCTGGGGGACGGAGCCAGCAGTCCGGCCATCGCGCCGACCGCGGCCGACCCGAGCGCCGTCAGAACCTGGAGGGCGCCGTCGCTCGACGCAGCGGCGCCGATGAGCAGCACCAGGATGGTTCCAATCACAGCCGCGACCGCGACAATCCCGAGCGCAACAACGACGATGCGGTAGATGAACCGGTCCCCCTTGAGTGCGTCAACCTCAGCGGCCGCGTCTTCCAGCTTCTTGGCCACTTCGGCCCCCTGGATGCGCCCTTCCTCCACATCGCGAGCGATACTTCTCAGCCCTCTTGCCGACACATCGACCCCCTTTCACCCGTGGCAGTACACAATAGCGACGAGGCGAGACGAATTGGCGTGCTGGCAATACGTCTGCCGAAGACGTCGGGCAACTACCGATGACCCATGCACAGAACGTAGGGTGAAATACCCCCTCCGTCAATGGCCCCAACGGAGCTGCCATGCCCGGCCACCCGGTCGAGCGCATGACGCGTGCGACCCCTCTGACGAATTGACCATAGTATCGCACTGCGATAGGTTTTGCTTACGCAATTAGAGGTATTGTATGCATCTCCTGCTGCAATCGTCTATTTCCTTTTGGCGAATCCGTGCTATTGTAGATGTCTGACGTGTCAGGCGCTCCGGATCGCCTGGATCCGCGCGCAGGCGATGTATCCTGCCAGGCGACAGACCCTGGTTCGATAATCCCCGCGCCGTACCCAGCAGTGCGGTCTATCAAGTCGCCGCCGTTACTCTTCGTCGTGGATGTCGATCGTGAGAGGAGGCAGCCGAATCCCCAGCAAGCAGAATGTCAGGGAGGTATCAGGATGACCCGGCGACCGGACGAACCAAACGAAGAAAGGCCGAGCGACAAGCCAATCGACAAGCCGTTAGAACGCTTGCGACAATTTGAGGACGCACGCCGACCACAAACTCCGCCGCCAGCCTGTGATGACGAGATCGAACAGGACGACAGCGGACTCCCTTGCAACTCGAAGGAGTGCGCCGATGAGAATCCCTCGCCTCGACACTGCCGGACCACCTCGCGCGGAACAGACGACCGAGACCGAGGAGTCCAACGGAAAAGTCCTTGACCGCCTCCTGCTCTTCAGCGACCAGCGCGGATTTGCAGTCAACGCGCCGATCATTGAAGCTCCACCGCGCACGCGCGCAGCCCCTCCAACGGAACCTGATGGCGAGACTAGCCCCCCGGTCACGAAATCTCGCGCGGAGATGACCGAGGAGGACGCGGGATCATTCGATGCCGCGGCAGTCGCTCAGATGTACATCGAGGCAGCCCAGATACTCGAGACGACCGAGACCCAGCCTCGTGGGGCGCCGGACGCCGCTCTACCGCCTGCGGCCACGCTGATCCGTCCTCCGGCGTGGCGTCTGATCGGTCCGCTACGCATCCCGAACGGCCAGACCTACGGCGCCAGTCGCATCGATGTCGCCGGGCGGGTATCGGCCGTCGCCGTCGATCCGTCGAACGGCAACCACATCCTTTGTGGCTC
>CALMXF010000250.1 GCA_937870985.1 uncultured Chloroflexota bacterium | reverse complement strand
GGAGCGCCCGGGCGTCGTCAGCCTGACACGCCTGAAGGGGGCGGGCGCGGTGTTGCGCGACGGAGACGACGCGTCGCTTGTCGACCTCGGTGACGGCGTCGTGATGCTGGAGCTGCACTCGAAGCTGAACACGCTCGGCGAGGGGACGTTTGCCGTTCTCCGCGACGGGCTCGACCTGATCGAACGCCAGGGCTACGCTGGCCTGGTGATTGGCAGTGATGATGCGCGCGCCTTTTCGGCTGGCGCCAACCTCGTGCCAGTCGCGCATCTGGCCCAACAGGGGGATTGGGCAGCGCTGGAGAATCTCGTTGCCGGGTTCCAGCAGGCGACGATGAGCCTGCGGCGCGCACCGTTCCCGGTCGTCTCGGCGGCATTCGGGCTGACGCTCGGTGGCGGCGCGGAGATCGCAATGCATAGCGACCGTGTGCAGGCTGCCGGAGAGCTGGCGATGGGCCTGGTCGAGTTCGGTGTTGGCCTGATCCCGGCCGGCGGCGGGACCAAGGAATTGCTGGCTCGCTTCACTGAAGATCTGTCCCCGTATCTCGAAGCTGATCCATTCGAGGCCGCCCGCCGAGCGTTCACGTTGATCACGCTGGCGCAGACGAGTTCCAGCGCGCTGGAGGCTCGCTCGATGGGCTTCTTGCGGCCGCAGGACGGGATCACGATGAACAGGGACCGACTGATCGGCGACGCGAAGGCAGTCGTGCTGGCGCTTGCGCCCGGCTACGTCGCGCCGGTCGATCGGCGCTTCCAGGCGCTTGGGCGCGACGCGCTTGGCAACCTGCGGTATGCCATCTACGCCTTTCGCGAGGCGGGGCAGGCGAGCGCGCACGACGCGGTTATCGGCGAGAAGCTGGCCTGGGTGCTATCGGCCGGCGACGGACCCCCGCGCGAGGTCGGTGAGCAGGACATTCTCGACTTCGAGCGCGAGGCGTTCCTGAGCTTGCTTGGGACCGAGAAGACGCAACAACGAATAGCCCACACACTGCAGACAGGGAAGCCGCTGCGGAACTGAGCCCGCAGCTCGCACAGCAGGGAGAGGCAGATGCGCGAGGCAGTCATCGTCAGCGCGATGCGCAGTCCGACCGGCAGAGGAAGGGCGGATGGAGCGCTTGCCAGCGTTCACCCCATCGACCTTGCCGCGACGGTGATGCGCGCAGCGGTTGATCGGGCCGGGATCGAGCCGGAAGCGATCGAGGATGTTCTCTGGGGATGCGCGTTTCCGGAGGCCGGCCAAGGGCTGAACATCGCCCGGCTTGCGCTTCTGCGGGCCGGCATGCCGGTCGAGACGACCGGCGCGACCATCAATCGGTTCTGCTCCTCGGGCCTGCAGACGATCGCGATGGGCGCGCAGTCGATCATGACCGGCATGGCCGATGTCGTGCTGGCCGGCGGGGTCGAGATGATGAGCCAGGTGCCGATGTCTGGCTACCATGCCCGGCTCAACCCCGAGATCACCAAGGACTATATCGGGATGGGCTTTACTGCGGAGCGAGTTGCCGAGCGCTGGGGCATCACGCGGAATCAGCAGGACGAGTATGCCTACCACAGCCAGCGCAAGGCCGCCGAGGCGTGGCAGCGCGATGCCTTCGCCGATGAGCTCGTGACCATTCCGGCGCCACGCTACATCTGGCATGGCGTCGAGCGAGAGATCGAGGATGTGCCGGTGCGCCGCGACGAAACGATGCGGCCGGATACGACACTGGAGGGGTTGGCGAAGCTGCGCCCGGCATTCAAGGCCACCGGCGCGGTGACCGCCGGGAACGCCAGCCCGTTTAGCGACGGCTCAGCAGCGGTCGTGCTGATGAGCCGCGAGGACGCCGAAGCGCGTGGATTGGAGGTGCTGGCGCGGTTCGTCGGTTTCGCCACCGCGGGTGTCGATCCGGACATCATGGGTATCGGGCCATCCAAGGCGGTGCCGAAGCTGCTCGGCCGCCTCGGCATGACGCTCGATGATATCGACCTGATCGAGTTCAACGAGGCGTTTGCCGCCCAGGTACTGGCGGTGACCCATGATCTGGAGCTTCAGCCGGAAAAGATCAACGTCAACGGCGGCGCAATCGCGCTCGGTCACCCGCTGGGCGCGACGGGCGCGAAGCTGACCACCAGCCTGATCCATGAGCTGCGTCGTCGGGGTGGTGGCACTGGCCTGGTCACGATGTGTGTCGGTGGTGGCATGGGCGCGGCTGCCATCCTGGAGGTCTACGGCGCGGGCGCGTAGCATGGCCGGCCAGTCGGAGAGTCATCGGCACTCGCAGTCTCGAGGAGGGTCTCTATGCAGGGTCTCATGATGGACTATCAGCTGACTCTCGATGCGGTGTTACGTCGCGCCGAGACGTTCTTCGGCAGCAAGGAGATCGTAACCCGCCTGCCGGACCGCTCGATCCACCGCTACACCTACACCGACATGGTGCGTCGCACTCGCCAGCTCGCCCTGGCGCTCGCCGATCTCGGAGTCCAGCCGGGTGACCGGGTTGCAACGTTGGCCTGGAACCACCATCAGCATCTGGAAGCCTATTTCGGCATCCCGATCATGGGCGCGGTTCTGCACACGCTCAACCTGCGACTTCCGGCCGAGGACCTGGTCTATATCGTGAATCACGCCAACGACCGCGTGCTGCTGGTGGATCAGGTCCTGCTCCCGCTGGTCGAGCGCATTCGCAGCAACAGCCACATCGAGCACGTTATCGTCATCGGGGCGGACGGCGCTGCGCCCGAGGGGATGCTGAGCTACGAGCAATTCATCGAAGGCTTTGATGCCGACACGTTCGTGCAGCCCGCGCTCGACGAGGAGCAGGCAGCAGCGATGTGCTACAGCTCTGGCACGACCGGCCGGCCCAAGGGCGCGGTCTACTCGCACCGCGCGCTGGTCCTGCACTCGTTCGCGTCGGCGATGGCGGACACGCTGGGTGTCCGAGAGCGCGATACGGTCCTGCCGGTCGTGCCGATGTTCCACGTCAACGCCTGGGGCCTGCCGTTTACTTCGACGATGGTCGGCGCGAAGCAGGTGATGCCCGGCCCGTTCCTCGATCCGGCCAGCCTGCTTGAGCTCTACCAACAGGAGCGAGTGACCATCACCGCCGGGGTGCCGACGATCTGGCTCGGCCTGCTGCAGATGCTGGACAAGGATCCCACCGCCTGGGATCTCTCCAGCCTGCGAGTGCTGCTGGTGGGCGGACAGGCCGCGCCGAAGAGCATGATCCAGAGATTCCGCGACCGGCACGGGCTGGAGGTCGTCCATGCCTGGGGCATGACTGAGACGTCGCCGCTCGGATCCGTCGCCGTGCTGTCGTCCGAGATGGACAACCTCTCGGTTGCCGAGCAGGACGTCTTCCGGGCGACCCAGGGTCGGCCGGCGGCGTTTGTCGAGATTCGCGCCCGGGGCGAGGAGGGACTCCTCCCGTGGGATGGCGCGTCGATGGGCGAGCTGGAGGTGCGCGGGCCGTGGGTCGCCGCGCATTACTACAATAATCCCGATGCCGAGGAGTCGTTCACCGAGGATGGCTGGTTCCGCACCGGCGATATCGTGACGATCAATTCGGCCGGCTACATCCAGATCCAGGACCGCGCGAAGGACGTGGTGAAGTCCGGTGGCGAATGGATCAGCTCGGTCGCGTTGGAGAACGCACTGATGGGCCATCCGGCGGTTGCCGAGGCGGCCGTCTTTGCCGTGCCAGACCCGCGTTGGCTCGAACGACCGATGGCGGTCGTCGTGCTGCGCGAGGGGGCGTCAGTCGAGCCGGAAGCGCTGCGCGAATATCTCTCGGGCGAGTTCCCGCGCTGGTGGCTGCCGGATCGGGTCGAATTCATCGAGGCGATCCCACGCACATCGACGGGCAAGTTCCAGAAGTCGGTGCTCCGCGAACAATATGGCGGCGCGTCCGCGTCCTAAGAAGACCCTGGCGTAGACCTACTCGTCGTCGAGCGGCGCGGCCGGGGCGTAGCCCCAGGTCTTGCCCTCGGCGGCGAGGGCTGCTTTGCGCTCTGCCCAGTAGCGGTTGGTGCGGTAGAGGCTCTGGAAGGTGCCGGCGTCGCTCCAGAAGCCGTCCAGCTCGACCCAGCGTAGCGCGCCAGCGCGCAGGTAGAAGTTGTTGACGTCGGTGATCTCCAGCTCGCCGCGGTTTGATGGCTCCAGCTGGCGGATCAGATCGAACACCTGCTCGTCGAAGATATACAGGCCGGTGACGGCGAAGTCGCTCTGTGGGTTGCTCGGCTTCTCCTCGATCCTCGCGATCCTGCCGGGATCGGCCGGGTCGAAGACGGGGCAGCCGAACCGCTCGGGATCGGGGACGCGCTTGAGAAACAGCATCG
>CALMXF010000249.1 GCA_937870985.1 uncultured Chloroflexota bacterium | reverse complement strand
GAGCACCAAGCAGCGCTTCTTCAATCATCTCATCACCGCGATGCAGACCCCGAGCGCCATCGCAAGCATCGCTCGCGACATTGAGGCGGGCCATGCGGCCGTCGTCCAGATCGTCTCGACTGGGGAAGCGTTGCAGGAGCGCCGGCTCGCCGAGATCCCGGTGGAGGATTGGGGCGACGTGTCGGTCGACATCACCCCGCGCGAATACGTGTAATGTGGAGCTCCACATTAGACGAGTTCTTTGCAGTCGCAGTTTATGTCGAGCGTGGCGGCGAGAGACGCAGGTTTCCTTCGGTTTTCCATGATTTCACTCCAGATAATTACGGTTCCCTCGACCTGAACAAGTCGAAGGAACCAACATGCGATCAAGATCATTATTGTCGTTTCGAGCGGCCCGGCTCCGGGTCGAAGACCCGCCCAGTCACGACGCTCTACTCACCGCATTCCTCTCCTCTCTGTCGCTCGACGAGAGGTCAGGCAGTGCGATTCTGTTTGGCGCTGCGGCCCGTCATTTCCTGCATTGGATGGAACTGCATGGGATCGCGATCCGCACGATCGACGATCGGACCGTTCGGCGGTTCGAGAAGCATCGGTGCCGTTGCCACCGGTATTCGGCGCAGCAGCCAGTCTATAAGGCGGACATTGCAGCGCGAGTCAGGCGCTTCGTCCGCTTCCTGGAGGATCAAGGCTACGTCGGTGTCGACGACGGGATCGACGATCTGCCACGGCACCTCGCCGACTATTTCGATGGGATCGATCGCTTGCAACTCGCGCAAGGACCGGCCCAGTCCTATCGATCCGAGGCCGAGCATTTCGCGGCCTGGCTTCGCATTGCGCGACGACAATGGGCCGATATCGATGACACGATCATCGACCAGTACGGCGCGCATGATTGTCGATGTCCGGTCTGGCGCAAGCGAGGCAAGCTTGTTGCCTCGGGCGCGAAGCGGCGGCGGCGAGGCGCTCGGCACTTCGTCGAGTTCTTGCGCGACCGCGGTGTCATCCCTTCAGTCGAACTGGTGTCGGATGACGACCCGCACATGGCGGCATATCTGGCATGGCTCAAGCAACACCGCGGCGCGACCGATGAGACGATCCGGCGCTACCGGGCCGATATCAGGCGGCTCGCGCCTATGCTCGGCGAGCCTTCACAATGGGATGCAGCCGTCCTCAGACGGGCGTTTCAACAACGAAGCAAGGAGACGCCGGGTTCGGCATCACTGCTCGTCACGATAATACGGAGCTATATTCGGTTCCTGGTCGTGCAGGGTATTTGCCGTCCAGCTTTGTTGCACGCGATCCCATCAGTGCAACGCTACCGTCTTTCGACGCTGCCCCGGCACGTTAACCCGGCAACGATCGAGCAGATCATCGGCGCATGTCCGACTGATCGCCCGGTGGAAGTTCGGGACAAGGCCATCATTCTCCTGCTCGCCCGGCTTGGCCTGCGTGCCGGTGATATTCGGGATATGCACCTCGACGATATCGACTGGCGCTCGGGCCACCTGACGGTCAAGGGCAAGACGCGTCGGCCTGATCGCCTGCCATTGCCTCAGGACGTCGGTGACGCGATCCTGGACTACATTGCCACGGCGCGTCCCAAGACCGCCGATCCGCATCTGTTCGTGCGCGCGCAAGCCCCGTTCCGTTCGTTCCGCTCATCGGCGGAGATCGCCGGCATCGTTGCACGCACGCATGAGCGCGGCGGGATCGAAGGCGTGCCGACCGGATCGCACATTTTCCGGCATTCGCTTGCCACCAACTTGCTGCGCGCGGGCGCAGGGCTGGAGTCCGTTGGAACGATCCTGCGCCACAGCTCGCCCGAGACCACCGCCATCTACGCCAAGGTCGACCTGCCGATGCTCATGAAGATCGCGCAGCCATGGCCGGGAGAACCGTCATGCTGAACACGCACATTGCCAGATACGTCTCGCTGTATCGCAGCTTGGGGCGGAAGTTCTCGGAACAGGAACGACTGCTGCGCCAATACGCCGCTTTCGCTGAACGCTTCGGTGACCGGCACACCCGAGTGCAGCGCATCTACGACTGGTGCCACACGGCAAGCTCGCAAAACGTGGCTCGCCATAGGTACGACGCTGCTCGTAACTTCAGCCTTTTCGCTCATGCCGAGGACCCAGACAACGAAGTCCCGCCTGTCGGCGTTTTCGGCCGGGGGAAGCGGCCACGTCCCACTCCGACCATAATCGAAGCGGACCAGGTGCGGGCGATCATGGCGGCGGCATTGAACGTTCCGCCCCATGGCACGATTAGCCCATACACGTACCATTACCTGTTCGGCCTGCTCGCGGCGACAGGTCTCCGGATTTCCGAGGCTCTCGCGCTACAGTGCAACGATCTGGTCGAGGATGGGCTGGTCGTCCGCAACGGCAAGTTCGGCAAGCAGCGACTGATCGCCTTGCAGCCATCGACGCGCCAAGCACTCGAAGCCTACATTGCGATCCGCGCGAAGCACCCGGCCAAGTGTAATGACCTGTTCGTCACTATCCGGGGGCGGGCGCCGCACAAGGTGCGCGCCCACGTCGTGTTCGTCAGGTTGGCCCGGCTTCTCGGATATCGTGGAGCAACCGGTACGGCAGGCATGCGACTCCACGATCTGCGACATACGTTCGCTGTTCGCTCGCTTGAGTCCTGCCCGCGTGACAGGGAGGCCATTGCCCACCACATGGCCGGTCTCAGTGTCTACCTGGGGCACGCGTCGATCGCCAACACGTACTGGTATCTCGAAGCCACGCCAGTGCTGCTGCGCGACATTGCGGCTGCAAGCGAGCAACTTTTTCAAGGAGAAGCGGCATGACGGCGCTTGCTCCCCATCTCTCGGCATATCTGCGGGAACATCTGCCGCGCGAACGCGCCGTCAGCCCGCACACGGTGAAGACCTATGCCAACTGCTTCGTCCTCCTCGTCCAGTTCGCTGCCGATCGGCTGAAGCGCCGACCGACCGATCTCGAGGTTGAGGATCTCGGCACAGACATGATCATGGCCTTCCTCGATCATGTGGAGATCGGCCGCGGCAGCTGCGTGCGGACCCGCAATGGCAGGCTCGCCGCGATCCGATCCTTCTTCCGATACATCGAGTACCGGATTCCAGCCTGCCTCGATCAGGCACTCCGTGTCAGAGCAATCCCGACCAAGAAGACAGACAAGGCGCTGATCGATTACCTCGACCGGGCCGAGATCAAGGCTTTGCTCGATACACCCGATCCCCGGACACGCCTCGGCACCCGTGATCGCGCGATGCTGCATCTTACCTATGCTGGCGGACTGAGGGTGTCGGAACTCGTAACGCTGCAACTGGGCGATTTCCCGGACCGCTCCCTGTCCACCATGCACATCATGGGCAAAGGGCGACGTGAACGGGTCCTGCCGCTGTGGAAGGAGACCCAGATCGCATTGCGCGCATGGCTTGCGATCCGGCCTCAAGTTGAGGTCACCGAGATTTTCCTCAATGCCAACGGGCAGCCGATGACCCGCGACGGATTTGCGTTCCGATTGGCCGAGCACGTCAAGACGGCAGCGACGAAGCAGCCGTCGATCCTTGGGAAGCGCGTCACACCCCACGTGCTTCGTCATTCTTGCGCGATGCACACGCTCGCGGCGACGGGGGACATTCGCAAGGTCGCATTATGGCTCGGCCACGCCAGTATCCAGAGCACCGAGACCTACTTGCGCGCCGATCCCGAAGAGAAGCTGCAGATTCTCGCAGCCCACGGTGCCCCTGCGATCAAGCCGGGGCGCTTCAAGCCGCCTTCCGACGCCTTGATCACAATGCTCAC
>CALMXF010000248.1 GCA_937870985.1 uncultured Chloroflexota bacterium | reverse complement strand
GTGGCGCACCGCGTCGACCCCCATCGAGCCGACGCCAACGCCAACGAGCACGACAACCCCGCCGGGGGTAACGCCAACCGTATCCCCCAGCCCGACATCCGACACCGGCTATAAGACCTTCACCGACGGCGTCTGGAAGGTCGGCAAGGATATTCAGGCCGGCACCTACCGCAGCAGCAAGGGAGACTCCCACTGCTACTGGGACCGCCTGAGCGGATTCAGCGGCATGCTCGACGATGTCATCGCCAACGACGTTGTGTACGGCCGGGCTGTCGTGACGATTGCCACGAGTGACGCCGGCTTCCAGTCCGAGGACTGCGGCACATGGTCCAGCGATCTGTCGCCGATCACAACCAGCCAGACGGCGTCCTTCGGCAATGGCGCATGGATCGTCGGCGTCGACATCGCGCCGGGAACCTGGAGCAACAACGTCGCGGCAGCTGGCTGCTACTGGGAGCGCGTTAGCGACTTCTCTGGAGACGTTGTTCGAATCATCGACTCCGGTGATACGCACGCGACCGGGGTCAAGACCATCACGATCGCGCCGACCGACGCCGGATTCAAGTCCTGGGACTGTGGAACCTGGACGCGGGTTGGCGGCTAGAGACCAGCGAACCCCGGCCAGTCCGGCCGGGGCTCGCTATCCGCGGGTCTGATTTCCAGCGGCGATCTCGTTGTCAGGCAGCCTTGAGGTCGGACGTGCAGGCCGGGCAGCGGGTCGCGGCAAGCGGCACGGCGGTCAGGCAGTAGGGGCAAGCGCGAGTAGTCGGATCTGACGCGGCCTGCTTTGCCCGCCGCGCGTTGATCATGTTAAACGGCTTGATGACGAAGAAGAAGACCGCTGCCGCCACCAGCAGGAACGCGATCATCGCATTCAGGAACGCGCCGTACATGACCTGACTGTTGTTGATCGTAAAGCTCAGGTTGGAGAAATCCGGCTTGCCGAAGATCGCGGCGATGATTGGCGTAAGAATGTTCTCGACCAGCGAGGTAACGACCGCGCCGAACGCCGCGCCGATGATGACCGCGACGGCCAGATCGAGAACGTTGCCGCGCAGAATAAACGCGCGAAACTCATCCGCGATTGATTTCAATACTTCCCCCTTCGCTCTTCACCCATGGCCGGCATCCCCGCAAGCCAGTGTGTTATCACCACGCGAACGTTCGCGGGTTTGTGCGTCATACTCTATCATCCACGTCAGCAGCCGTATACGTGTTCCGCCAACCTGGCGCGTGAGTGCGCAAGAGCGGGGAGTAACCAGGCAGGAGAACCCGGCGTGATCCACTTCATCGTGCGCTGGCTGATCATTGTCGCGTCGGTCTGGGTGGCGGCCTGGATCGTGCCGGGTATCAGCATCGAGGACGACCGTGGCGTCTCGGCCATTCTGATCATGGCGGCTGTGCTGGCGGTCGTGAACTTGTTGGTCAAGCCGGTGCTGACGGCGCTCTCCTGTTGCCTGATCGTCATCACGCTCGGCCTCTTCCTGCTGGTGATCAACACACTCACGTTCTGGCTCGCCTCGGGGATCGCGTCGGACTGGTTCAACGCCGGCTTCCACGTCACTGACTTCTGGTCCGCGTTCTTCGGCGGCATCATTGTCAGCGTCGTCTCATGGCTGATGACCGCGTTCATCGACGACAGCTGGGTGGGCTGAAGCGGGCTCCAAAGAATCGGTGTACTGGACCGATCAGGCAAACACGTCGGAGACGCGCAAGCGGAAGCCCGGCAGGACATCGCCAAAGTCGATCTCGTCCGCTTCGCGGTAGACGCGAGCGCGCTGGTCAGGCGTCCAGACCGCGATTGAGCGAAGCTCCGGCTGGACGACGAGGACGAGCTGCGTGCCGGCCCGAAGATACTCCGCGACCTTCGCATCGACAGCGGACGCGCGATCCGACGGCGAGACGATCTCCACGGCAACATCCGGAGCCAACGGCAGGAAGCCCTGACGACCGCCGCTGGGAGGAAGTCGATCGTTGCGGACGAATGCTGCGTCCGGACTCAACAGGACATCGGGATCACGTGCGAGCAGGAATCCCGCATCAGGGCCGTATACCCGACCGACTTCGTCTCTACGCACGTGTCCCCACAGCAGATAGATGAGGTTAACGCCAATCTCGCTGTGGTCTCCCCCGGCTGGTGGCATCTTCAACAGCTCCCCGCGGATGAGGTCGTAGCGCCCCGGTTCCTCGATCGCGGCGAGGTCGTCGATGGTGTAGTGCCGCGTCGTCGTCATGCTGGCCTGCCTTCGGTCGCGACTGGCGTTCGATGCATTGATCGTAGCACGCGTCGCGCCCCGGCCGAAACCGATCGACCGGGGCGCGACGATGACAGCAGGATGAGTTAGAGGACGCGGTTGGCGATGCTCCAGTGGTGCGCGTGATACCCCTGGCCGGCCTTCTCCAGCTCGGCGATGACGACCTCCGTGTCTCGCCGCTCGACTGGGAACGGCTCGACGGTGGCGAGATAGGCTGCCACCCGGGCCGCCGTCGCCGCGCCACCCTGCAGGCCGCGCAGCGTGACCTTATCGACCGTGTCTGCTTCGGTGTGGCCGTAGCCGCGACCGATCATCCCAACGGTCGAATCCCTGGTGTTCAGGGTCGCTGTCGGGAAGCCCGCCCGGAAGAACGGGAAGTGGTCGGAGTGCGTGCCGACCCGGTTGCGCACCTCCATGTTGTGCTTCAGGTCGCCGGAAAGTCCGCGGAACCAGCCGGTCAGCGTCTCGTCGCCAGTGACAGTGATCTGGTCTGTGCCCTCGCGGCCAGCGCCGTCGAGATTGAGCGCGATGACCAGCTTCTCGTTGCCATTGAGGTAGCGCTCGTGGTGCTTCCAGCTGCCGCCGAGGCCCAGCTCCTCGTAGGCGAAGCAGATGACCCGCACCGTCCGGCGCATCTGACCGGCAAACGGCGCCAGCACCCGGCCGGCCTCCAGCCCAACCAGCGTCCCCGCCCCGTCGTCCGCCGCGCCCTGGGCGACGTCGTGGCCGTCGTAGTGGCCACCCATCAGCACGATCTCCTCAGGGTGCTGGCCGGGGATATCGCCGATGACGTTGTAGGAGCGCGAGAGGTACGTCTTGTTCTCGGTATGGATCTTCATCCGCACTGCGCCGCGCTCGGCCAACCGCCGGATCATGCTGCCGGACTCGTGGTTGATGCCGATGCCCGGGATGGCCGACTCATGGTCGCTATCCTCCCCGCCCTGGGGATTCTGCGCATAGAGCGAGCCGGTGATGTGCAGCATGCCCGGGTTCTTGTTGACGAAGATGCAGCCGATCGCGCCGGCCGCGACTGCCAGTCGGAACTTGTCCGTCCGATGCAGCGTCACTTCACCCGGCTTGTTCGTCTCGGCGGCGGTCAGGATGATCTTTCCGCGGATCGCCTCGCCGGCCCGCTCGAAGTCGGCCGTCTCGCCCTCGCCGATGTCGATCATCTCGCCCTCGATGACGCCGCTGCCGGTGAACGGCATCGAGATCGCCGAGAACGTGCGCTCCAACGGCGCCAGCATCGTCAGCTCGCAGGTCCCGCGCTCCCACGTGTAGACCGGGAACTCCTCCAGGTGCGCGTTCTGCAGGCCGTATTCCTTCATCTTGCCCAGCAGGAACTGGCCGGCCTGATGCTCGCTCTCCGAGCCGCCGAAGCGCGAGCCGAGGTCGTCGCAGATGTAGCGCAGGTTCGTGTAGATCTCGTCCGACGTCCAGACCTCACCCAGCACGTACTTCTCAATGTCGCGAACGGTTGACTGATCTGCCATGTCTCACTCCTCACTTGATACCGTATCGACGCTGGCGGCAGCATCGCCCCAGTGCAACTCCCTGTCAACGCCCTGGATATGGCTCGACCAAACCGTCGCCAGCAGCGATGATTGATCGTGGACAGGTGGATGATCTGGAGGAACACATGACCGAGCGCATCGAGGTCGACCCGGCGGTCGTCGAACACTACCTGACAGCGCTGGCACAGTTCGGCGCATACGGCGAGACGGGCATCTGGCGGCTGGTCTACTCGCCGGAGTGGGTGGCGGCCCAGGAGCAGGTCCAGCAGTGGTGTCGCGAGATCGGGCTGACGGCCCGCATGGACGGCGCGGGCGTCGTGATCTCGACGGAGCAGCTCTCCTTGGAGCCGGCCTTGTAGGGGCGGCAGTCGTAGAGCGATTTGGTCGGAGCAGAGCCGACGCGCACGTACAGATCCGCGTCCGCCGTTCCGGTCATCTCGAACACGTAGCGACCCGCCGCGAGCGTCGGGGTCTCGAAGCGCGTCTCGGCATTCTTGGCGACCGTGTTTGCCTCGTTCATGCCGGCCCACTCTTCAGGCTGTCCGCCGCCGCCGCCGGGCACGAAGACGTTGTCTTCTTCGCCGCTGACCAAGATCACCTGGCTGCTCGAGATCTTCTTGAAGATGCCCTCGTAGGTCGCGGGCTCGGCATGGTTCGCCAAGGCGTCGAAGATGGCCAGCGTCGACTCCGGCATATTGCTGAAGTACGAGGGCATGGCGTTGTTGATGACGTCCACGTACTTGGTGCCGGTGGGGTCGTCGGCGTTGACCGCCGCGTGCGCGTCCCAGAGCGCCGAGTCCACGTAGGCGTAGGTATCGCAACCGTTCATGAAGACGACCGCGTACTGACCGGCCTTCCACTTGCCCTTCTGCGCCAGCGCGCGCACGTTGGCGCCCAGGCCCGCGTGGCCGTTGTAGACGATGAAATCCGCGCTTGGAGTCAGGCTCGCGTAACGTTGGTCGAAGGTCGGCCCCGCGGTTCGAACGTTGTCGACCAAGAGCGCCGTAACCCTGATCTTCTTGCCGTCGGTCAGAACCCCGTTGAAGGTGATGTCGGGAATGCCGACGCCGGGGCTCGACGGGAACGACTCTGGCGTCGTCGTGAGCCCCTGGCTCGACAGGCGCGACTTCATCGCGTTGACGAACTCGTTGTAGGCAGAGATGCCGGCGTCGCTGCTGGTGGTCGCGCCGTCTTCGTACTTGCCGTAGATCGCCACGACCTCGAGCGCGTCGTCCTCCCAGACCTTGTCGTACTCGGGGTATTTGCCGGTGGTCTGGGTGCCCGAAGCCCGAACCTCTGCGGTGAGATCCACCACGTCTTCTGCCGCGAGCGTGCAGCGGGAGGTCTTCGGACGATAATAGTACCACATGCTACCCGCATCCACGTCGTGGGCGCCGAAGTCTACGCAGTCGTGACTGTACTTCGCAGTGAAGGCCTCGTAGCCCTGGTACGTTCCGTCTTTGGGCATGCGCAGCGTGAAGGTCGTGGGCACCGCGTCCTTCTTGCCCCAGGCGACCGGCAACTTTGCGTGATACGTGACGCGAGTCTTGCCGCCCTCCGCTGCCGCGGTCTGAATGTTCGAGAGCTCGAGCTTGTCGAGTCGGGCCACGGACTTCTCTCCGTTGAGCAGCCCGATGGTGTAGAGCATCTGGTCTTCGATGGCGCGCTTGGTGTTCCAGGCGCTCGAGACCAGGACCTCACCGTCGAACTCGAACTCGAGGAAGACGGCGATGTGGCTCGCGTCGGCCTTGCCCTCTTCGGGCTTGACCATGTCGCCGCTGTCGATGGTCTGGGTCCCCGGTCCACCGGGTTCCGCCGTGTCCACGGCGCAGGCCACTGCGAGTACGGAGCCGATGCCAACGAGCCCAACGAGCGAACGCTTGATTCTCATGACGTCGTCCTCTTCTCTGCGGTGGCTGTAACCTGATGTAGTGGGTACACCTACATAAGCGCACCCGCAAGAGAAAATTTATCTGCCTCAAAAACTCCAGCAAAGAGCTGTGTTTGCCGGGTCCCCTAGCGGGGACGCAGCAGACTCGGCGCAGCGAGCTTGAGCAGCTCGAACCAAACCAGGCAGAGCGCCCCAGCCCCCAGGGCGAGGGCGACCTGCCCCGGCGGCGGCGGAAGCCGCACCGCCGCAGATCGTGTTCAACGGCGACTTTCATTGGTTCGACGCCGAAGCGGCCTGGTTTGCCCTCATCGAGCAGGGCGTGCGCACGTATGCCGTCGGGCCGGGTCGGGTGCGCTTGGTGTGGCACCTCGACGTCGACGACGCGGGCACGGACGCCGCCATCGACGCCGCGACGACCCTCCTGCGTACCCAGATCGACCAATAGGACGCTCGGGGCACGAGCCTGCACGGGCGTTGGCGTACCGAGATCGACCAATAGGTCACTCGAGGTACGCGGTACGTCGAGTCTGCTCGGTCAGACGTCGTGGTGCAGGGCTTCGACCGGAGGGTCCTCCGCGGCGGTGGCGTCCGGGTCGCGCGGGGTCGACTTCAGCTCCACGAGGTACATCGCCGTCACCACCATGGCGCCGCCGATCAACATGCGTCGGGTCAGGCTCTCACCGCCGAGCAGCACGGCGAAGAACGCGGCGAACACCGGCTCCAGGGCCATGACGATGGCCGCCCGGGTCGCCGTGAGGTGGGCCTGCGCCCAGGTCTG
>CALMXF010000247.1 GCA_937870985.1 uncultured Chloroflexota bacterium | reverse complement strand
GTCTCGCGGCTGGGCGATTCGGCGGCGATCGCCGATCGGCTACTCGACGAAGGTGGCGTCGCGGTGCTCGATGGCGGCGCGTTTGGCGCAGCGGGACGTGGCTACCTGCGGCTGTCCTACGCCAGCTCGCTCGACCGACTCGAGACGGCGCTGGCGCGGATGCGCCAGGTGCTCGCCCCGGAGTACAGATGACGACAGGCAGTTCTGTGGCAGCGCGCCGCATGCCGTCCGGAGCTACGAACGGAGACACCCGATGACGGTCAGAGCCTATGCGAGACTGGGCGTCGTGCTGGCCGGAATCGTCGGGCTGGGTATCGAGCTGGCCGCCGAACGGCTGCTGGCGCCGGCATTCGGGACGACGAATGACCTGTGGTCGATCGTGATCGGGCTGACCTTCGCCTTCCTGTCGCTCGGCTACGCCATCGGCGGCCGGCTGGCCGACCGCCACCCGACCCACCGGATCATCGCTCTCTGTCTGCTCGCGACCGGCGTCTGGACGGTTCTGCTGGCGCTGGCCGGCCGATCGGTAGTCGACCAGATCCAGCAGTGGACGTTCAACGCCGGCGGCCTACGCGCAGGTCTGTTCCTCTCGGTGTTGCTGCTGATCACCGTGCCGCCATTCCTGCTGGGGATCGTCACCCCGACAGCGATCCGGCTCGTTGTGCCGCGCGTCGGGCAGGCCGGCTCGTCGGCCGGCACGATCTACGCGCTCGGCACGATCGGATCGCTGGTCGGCACGTTCGTGCCGGTCATCGTGCTGATGCCACGCATCGGCGTCCGGCTGACGTTCCTGTCGATGGCGGCGGTGGCGTTGCTGGGCGGCGCGATCGGGCTTACCCGACTCGTCCGCCCGCTCGGGCGCAGCACGCCTGTCGCGGCGGCCGCTGATTCACACAACGACCATCTACTGGAAGTCGCGCAGCAGGAGCTCTAGGCCGGGTTGTCCTCGGCAACGACGCCATCCACCTGCTCGAACCAGTGCAACAATGTCGCGATGCCGTTGGCGTGCTCGCCCTCGTGGTAGATGAGGATCAGCACCCGCTCCAGTAGTGTCTTCGGACCTCCACGCCGGCGGCGCATCAGCATCGCGTCGTCCTCGACCTGCCCAAGCTGCTCGAGGAAGCGATTGATCGTGATGCTAAACGCGCGGTGAATGCGGTCTGGCGTGAAGGTCACGTCCAGCGCGACCGGGTCGGATTCGGGCTCAAACAGCCGATCCCACTCCTCGTCCATCCGACGGCCAGCGCCAAACGCGGCGTCTGTCTGAACATCCAGCTCGCGCGCCAGGTGGCTCATATGCCAGCCGATCGTGCGGTCGGTCCACTCAACGCGGCGAAAGAGCCACTCGTCAGGCGCCCGGGCGATCAGGTCGCGTGTCCGGCGGCGCATCTCGCGAATCTGATTTTCCAGTAGCTCGAGTGTCTCGCGTTCTTCAGCCATCCCCGTCCCTCTTTCGACACCGTCGGACGACGAACGTCCGGCTCACCTATGCCGGCCCACAGATCTATCAGACGCACGCGCGCTGTTGTGATAGCCATACGATAATCAGCGAAGGCCATCTCGCGCAACCGGCGCAAGCAGCTTCGATCGGAGAGATTCGCATGGATGATCTGGTTCGCGCTCGATTTGCAGTCGTTACCGACCTGCACATCGGATCGACGACAGCGAATCGCTGGCATAACCGCTTCCTGACCGACCACCCGGAGCAGACCGCGGAGACTGCCGTCGCGGCGATCAACCGCGATGCCCCCGACTTCGTCATCGTCCTCGGCGACGTGTCCGATAACGCTCGTGAGGAGGAGCTCCGGCTGGCCCGCGCGGCGCTCGATCGGCTGGAGGCGCCCTGGGTCGTCTGCCGTGGCAACCACGACGTAACCGCTCAAGGGGACCGCGCGCCGTTCGACCGAGCCTTCGCCGGCCACGCACCCGTCGGGCTGGCCGACCGTGCGCAACTTCCATTGCCGGGCGGGCTGGCACTGGCCGTGATTTTCGTGGGT
>CALMXF010000246.1 GCA_937870985.1 uncultured Chloroflexota bacterium | reverse complement strand
CGCCTCAAAGCCAAGCGCGGTCAGGATCCGGGCGCTGCCGGCGTCCCACGGGTTCGGGATGACGAACGCGCCGGGCCGCTCGTGGAGGGCGCGGAACGTCTCGACCTTCTGCTCGCGTGTCAACATCTCTGTGTTCGTCTCCTCTATCGTTAGCGTACAGCTGCCTTTGCCGCCGGGATCGGGCAGGTCACGCCCGTGCCGGCCAGCCCGCAGTAGCCATGCGGGACTTTATGCAAGTATTGTTGATGGTATGCCTCGGCATAGTAGAAGGGGCCGGCGCTGGCAACTTCCGTCGTGATCGGCTCGTAGCCTGCGCGTTGGAGCTCGGCGTTGTACGAATCTCGGATACGCTCGGCCGTCTCCTGTTGCGACTGGCTGGTCGTGTAGATCGCTGAGCGGTACTGGCTGCCGACGTCGTTGCCCTGGCGCATGCCCTGGGTCGGATCGTGCGCCTCGAAGAACACGCGCAGCAGATCTTCGTATGAGATCGCCCGCGGGTCGAAGACGACCTGGACGACCTCGGCATGGCCGGTCCGCCCGCCGCAGACCTCCTCGTAGGTCGGGTTCGGCGAATAGCCTCCGGCGTAGCCGGCCGCCGTCGAGTAGACCCCGTCGAGCTGCCAGAACAGCCGCTCTGCGCCCCAGAAGCAACCGAGCGCAAACTCGGCAACCTCAAGATCACCTGGAAATGGCGACTGCAGCGGCGTGCCCAGCACCTCGTGGCGGGTCGGGATCGCGTACTGCGGTCGATCGTGACCCGGCAGCGCCGCGTCGGGTGCGACCATCGTCGCCGGCTTGCGGTGAAAGAACATCTCATAACCTCCGTCATCTGCCGTCCGGGCTGAGGTGACCAACGCTTGCGTCACCGTTTGCTCTGCCGGACCAGCAGGGCATCTGAATCGTATGACGCGCCCCGGGTTGTCTCTATTCCCCTGACGCGACGGAACGCGGCTCAGTCCCAGCGCAGGATGCGCCGCTTGACGACTTCAACCAGCAGTAAGTATGCCGCGGTCGCCGGAACGAGAAAGAGGAAGAAGATCGCCGGCAGCGGAGTAAATCCGAGCTGTGGGCCGATCGGTGTGAAGGGGAGCGCGATGCCGGTGATCACGACGATCATGAGCGTGATGAAGAGTGGCCGGCTCGGTCGGTTGTGGAATGGATTGCCCGCCGTGCGGATGACGAGCAGGACCAGCGTCTGGGTAATCAGGGACTCGACAAACCAGCCCGTATGGAACTCCCGCTCCGAAGCATCGAGCACCCGCAACAACACGAAGAACGTCAGGAAGTCGAAGATCGAGCTGACCGGCCCGACGAAGATCATGAAGTTCCGAATCACCTTGATATCCCAGCGTCGTGGCTTGTGGCTGAACGACGGGTCGACGTGATCGGTCGGGATCGTGATCTGGGCGAGGTCGTAGAGGAAGTTGTTGAGCAGCACCTGCCCGGGGAGCATCGGCAGAAACGGGAGGATCGCCGAGGCGGCTGCCATGCTGAACATGTTGCCGAAGTTGGAGCTGACGCCCATCAGAATGTACTTGATGAGATTGCCGAACGCCTTGCGCCCTTCGAGGATGCCGTCGTGCAAGACGCGCAGGCTCGGCTTGAGCAGGATGATGTCGGACGCGTCCTTCGCGACATCGACGGCTTGCATTACCGAGATGCCGACATCGGCCGCATGGAGCGACGGGGCATCGTTGACCCCATCACCGAGGAAGCCGACGACGTGCCCGCTCGCCTTCAACGCGAGGATGATCCGTTGCTTCTGCGCCGGCGACACTCGGGCGAAGACCGACCAGAGCTGTACGACTGCCGAGAATTCCGCGTCGCTCATGCGCTCGATCTCGTCGCCGAGCACGACCCGCGACGTGTCGATGCCGACCGCCTCGCAGACGTGCCGGGCAACCAGGTCGTTGTCTCCGGTCAGGATCTTCAGAGCGACGCCGTCCTGCGCCAGCATTGCGACTGTCTCCGCGACATCTGGCAGCGGCGGGTCCAGAAACGCCAGATAGCCGGCCAGCGTCAGGTCGCGTTCGTCGGCAATCGAGAAAAGGCCTTCGCCGGCTGGCAGCGTGCGACAGGCGATGGCGAGCACGCGGTAGCCATCGCCGCTCAGGCGCTGAAAGACCTCCCGCGCCTGCTCGCGAAGCGCGTTGTCGAGCGACACGACGACCCCGCCTCGTTCCGCCGCGACACAGCCATCCAGTAGCCCCTCGGGCGCTCCCTTGCTGATCAGCAGGGGCGTCCCATCCAGGTCGACGATGACCGAGAGACGCCGGCGTTCGAAGTCGAACGGGATCTCGTCGAGCATGCGCGCGTTCGGCGTATCGAGAGGGGCGTCGCGCAGAATTGCGTCGTCGAGTGGACTGTTGATGCCGGTCTGGAATCGGCTGTTGATCTGCGCCAGGAGTCGGGGCCGGCCGGCCGGCTCGCCGAATGCGTCGACCTCGACGGCCAGTGTCATCGTCCCGCTGGTTAGCGTGCCGGTCTTGTCGCTGCAGAGCACATCGACGCTGCCGAAATCCTCGATTGCCGCCAGATGTTTGACGATCACGTGCTGGCGCGATAGCTGGATCGCGCCCTGCGTCAGCGTGACCGTCGTGATCATCGGCAGGAACTCCGGAGTGAGCCCGACGGCAAGCGCGATGGCGAACAGCAGCGTATCCAGAAACCCGTGATGCCCCGCCAGGTTCACGGCGACAACGACCAGCACGAGCACGACGATCGTCCGTGTGATCAGGATGCTGAACTCGCGGATGCCACGCTCGAATTCCGTTTCGGGCGGCCGCGAGCGGAGCGTGCGGACGATCTCGCCGAAGGTCGTCTGCGCGCCAGTGGCAGTGACGACGGCGGTCGCGCTGCCGCTGATCACCGACGTGCCGAGGAACAGATCCGTGGCGCTCGATCCGGGCATGGCGATCTTGTCCACCGGCATGGACTCACCCGTCAGCGCCGCCTCCTGCACGTGCAGGCTGACGGCGTGGAGGAGCCGCGCGTCGGCCGGCACGAGATCGCCGGCCGAGAGCCGAATCAGGTCGCCGGGCACGATTAGCGGACGCAGCAGCTCCACCCAGACGCCGTCCCGTTCGACGCTGGCTCTGGGCGCGACCGAGCGCATCAGCGTGTCGGCCGCGCGTTGGGAGCGATAGGTCTGGACGAAGTCGAGAATCATGCTCAACAGGACGATCACGACGATGATCGTCGCGTTGATCGTCTCTCCGACGGCAAGCGACACGACGGCTGCGACCAGCAGGATATCGACGAGCGGATTACGGAAGAGGCGCAGGAACTCGACGAGCGCGGTCGCGCGAGCGGTCGAGATAAGCTCGTTGCGGCCGTATTGCGCCAGCCGCTGCTGCGCCTCGGCGGTCGTCAGGCCGGCGGGTTGGCCCGTGTCTGCGGACGGGGCCGGGACGGATT
>CALMXF010000245.1 GCA_937870985.1 uncultured Chloroflexota bacterium | reverse complement strand
TGTCGTGGTCCAGTGAATCTGTCACTCCGAATGGGTCAGTGAAAATGTCACCCCATGAAGGAGACAGTGACGTTGACCACCCGAGACCAGACGCGCGCGCCGGCCTGTTCGAGTCAGTCAAACGCTCCTGGCCGTCGTAGAGGGGGTGATGTGTCTGGCATAGCCGACTCGGGAGTAGACTGGTGAGCCGAATTGGCCGACGGACCCCGTGTGTGGGTAGTTGAGAAAGGTGGCGGGCGTGGCAAACCGGCGCGGATACTCGTACCAGACTCCCGACGAGTTGAGTGAGATGGTCACGCGGGTGCATAAGGGCAGAGCCTACCTCGTGCATCCACAGGTCGTCCTCCACGAGCTTCGATCGCGGCGTTCCGCAATCGGGCAGTTCAATGGCTTGCTCGCCGACCATATCGTCGGGCTTGCCGGAACAATGGCCTTTTTCTACCTCCTGTGTGGTCTGATGATGGGCTGGGGACTCTGGCAAAGCATCCTTGACCACGATCATGGCTTTGACCCCTATCCATACTCGTTCCTGTTCTTCATCCTCGGGGGCGTGATGCAATCGCTCTTCGTCCCGACAATGCTCACGGCTTCAAACCGTTCAGCCGAGCGCGACCGCGTGAAGGATGAAGCCGATCATCTCGCCTGGAGCCATCTCTACGATGTGAACGACGAGCAGCTTCAGATTCTGCGCCAGGTAGCGGAGTGGCTGGCTCAGCAGCCTGAGGGGGCTGCCGGCCAGACGCCAGCTTCTGAATCCCGATCAATTCCGTGACCCGAGATATGTCAATGACCGCCCAGATCGCTTTCGGTGGTGTCATCATCACCGGGTTGTTCCGGTGGCGGACCCACAGGACCATGACAACGTTTCACGCTCCGCGATTTACGAGTCTCGGTCCCGATGAAGGGCAGGATTCATGGCGCCCGACGAGCCGACGCTAAGTGGACGTAATCCCGTCCGAACGCGGGCGGCAATTCTCGCGGCGGCTCGTGACCTGGTGCTCGACGCCGGGCAGCGGCTGTCCATCCGTCACGTTGCCGAGTTGGCTGGCGTCACTCACGGGACGATCTATCTGTACTTCCGTGACAAAGACGATCTGCTCTACCAGGTTGCCGAGTCTACGGCGCACGAGATCGTCGCGCGCCTCCGCCGGTTGCCACGCGGTATCGGCGCTGACGAGCAGCTGCGTCAGACATTTCTCGTTCTGTCCAACGCCGCGCTCGATGCGCCGGACGCCTTTCATTTCATCTTCACGCTTCGTCCGGCTCGCGCGACTGCCACGCCGGTCATGTCTCCGCTCGCGGCCGTGCTCGAAGCGCCTCTGGTCGACGCGGTCGCTGCAGTACTGGCTGATGGCGATGACATCGCGCCGGCAATCGCCCGCGCGCTGCTGCTCAGTATCGTCGGATTCGTCGAGGCCGAGAGAGCCGGGATCACTACGCGCACCGAGCTTCAGGCGATCGCCGATCAGACGATTGTGCTCATCATGGCCGGCCTTCGCGTCAGTTGACTGCACGTCGACTACGTAATTCTACGTATGCTCGATGCTCGGACGACCCACGGCAAATTGCGCATTCTTTCCGATGGGATTCGCGGGACAGTTCCGCACAATAGCGGCAGTCCACTGGAACGATCCGCATGGCGGCGGGAATCGGCACACGCGAGCCATTCGCGCAGGAAGGCCCTGGAATGGTCGACCACCTGGTCTGGCAGTCTCATATTGTCCCGAGCATGTTCAGCGAGGCGTCGGACACACAGCATCCTCGCCCGGCGCGTGATGCCGACCCCCAGCCAGACCCACCACCAGATGACAACAGCGACGAGACGGACAGATCGTGGATCGACGAGCTTGCAGCGGCGCTTCGCGACCTGGCTCGAAAAGGCACGAGGCGGGACGATGGCGATCCCGCGACGCGAAAGGCGAATGATGAACCCTGATCCTCAAGAGTTGGTGACCCAGCAACGGCACGGGTGACGGACTCCGGACCTCAGAAGTCCTTCCCTCCCTCCTTCCCATCTTGCTGAGGCGGCCGACCCCACATTTCGGCCGCCTCCTTGTGTCAGTCGTTCAGCAGATCGAGTGTGGAGATGAAACTTTTGACAATGTTGGCAGGTACTGTTATGTTCCAGACACGCGACCCGCCGTATTCATGCTTCCGCAACTCGTTCGCCTGCGTCCTGTGTTTCCGTCAGATTTCGGCGTCGAATCGTCGCGTTTCTCCCGTTCGACTAATGCAGAGAGGGCACACCCATGATTGACAATCTCGTCGGCGTAATCCTGCAGTCTGCCGAAAGACACGAGTACAGGAATGAGAACGGTGGACCAATCAAGCTCGTCATTGGTCTCGACAGCGGCGCCGTCCTTCGTGGCCACCTCGTCTCACGAAGTGACTGGTTCCAGATCAATTCAGTCAACGGTGAAGGCAACAAGATCGTCAATGGCGAGACGCGGGTAGTGCCGGGCAGTTGGCCTGCCGACCTGGTCGTCGAACCCGATACGGACACACACGACGCAATCTACCTGACAATGGTCGAGTTCCTATCTGGCGACACATGGGTCTCAGGTTGTAGCGTGGCGGTGGATCGAAGCACGGTCATAATCTGCGGCGACCAATATTTCT
>CALMXF010000244.1 GCA_937870985.1 uncultured Chloroflexota bacterium | reverse complement strand
CTCGCCCGCGTTCTCGGCGCGGCTCCCGGATCCGCCGCGGTGCGTCGCGCCGCGTCAGCCGACGCAACCAGCGGCACGCCGTAGCGCCACTGGTAGTAGTGCTGCCCGACGTTGCCCATCTCGACCCGCCAGCCGGGGTCATTTGAGGGGGTATAGGTCAGGCAACGCCGCTCGAAGCACTGGATCAGAACGTCGGAGTAGATATCCTTGAGCTTCACCTGCGTCCAGTACGCCTCGGTGATCGGATACCCCGTGGCGTAGAACCACGGATCGAACAGCCGGCCTGTCTGGGGCCCATCCGGCGTGACGATCGCGCCACTGCTATTGAGATAGTCCCAGAATACACTGGCGACACGGTGCCCGGTCGCGGTAACCAACTCACTTCCAACGACGCCGTACGCGCCGTAGGCAGCATCGGCGCTGGTCGTGCCATCTCGCGCGATGGTCGTCACGATCAGATCACCCTGGGCGACGGCCGGCCCGGCAAGGAGACCCTCGAACGACGCATACGTCGGGCCTCGGTCGTCGTCCGGGTCGCCAGCGACATTGACCTGGGCCGGAGAATGCGTCTCGAAGGCGGCATCGCCGATCTGCATCTGACCGGTGATCAACTCCTTGACGAGCAGACCGTTGGTGACATACCACGGGTTGGATCGGTCACCGAGCGGGTCGGTGATCTCCATCCTGCTCTTGTCGAAGTAGTAGACCAGTCGGCTGCCGTGCTGGGAATCGCTGTATGGCTCGATCTCCCAGGTTCTGGCGCGCTCGCCCCAGAGCCAGGTGCGCGACGACAGCCCGCTCGCCACCGCGCTGTCGCTGCGGGTCCAGGTCGCCTGAATCTGCCCGTGAACTGCCGCCCGCAGCGCAGCCCCGACGTCGAGGATTCCCGCGCCGGTGCCGGCCTGCCGGCCAGGGGCGCCACTATCGGCGGCGGTCGTGGTCAGAATCGTCCGGATATCCTCCGCCCCCGCGCCAGGATCGACCGCTTTGATCAAGGCGACGGCGCCGGAGACGATCGCAGCCGAGAACGATGTGCCCGACACAGGAGTGTTGTTCGAATAGAAAACATCGGCCCAGTAGTTGCCGTAGAGCGCGTCCCAACCGGGAGAGTAGATCGAGACACCCGGCGCAGCCAGATCGATCCGCGACACTCGCGAGGTGAACGAGGCCGGGTTGCCGGCTGCATTCACCGCGCCAACCGCGATCACCTCGTCGTAATTCGCGGGGTAGCTGATCGCGCTGACGCTGTTGCCGCCAGCCGCGACAACGACCACGCCGCGGTCACGCGCATATCGCATCGCGTCACGCTCGGCCTGAACGTACTCGTCCGACCCAAGGCTGAGATTGATGACATCTGCCCCGTGATCGACCGCCCAGTAGATGCCGGCGATCTCGTTGGCGACATCGATCTCGCCACCGTTGCTGACCACGCGGATCGGCATGATTCGGACATCCATCGCGACGCCGGCCGTGCCGATGCCGTTGTTCCCTTGCGCCGCGATGATCCCGGCAACGTGGGTGCCGTGCCCGCCGATATCCGCGGTGTTATCCGTCCCGTCAATCGCGTTGTAGCCAGGTGTCAGTCGCTCGATCAGATCGGGGTGGGTCGGGCTAACGCCGCTATCGACAACTGCCACGACCACCGAATGAGCCCGGTTCGGATCGCCGATGTCGCCGGTCGTGATATCCCATCCCTGGGTCGCATTGATCTGGTCGAGCCAGCCCCTCTGCTTGCCAAGGTCCGGATCATTGGGCTCCCAGGCGAGGAAACGCTGCACATTTGGCGCGACCCCGGCCACGCGCGGGTCGCCGAGCAACGAGCGCTGGGCTTCCGCGGCCTTGCGGGGGCTATCGAACGTGGCCAGGATGACCGTTCCGGCCGGATCGAGGGACCGAACAGCGCGGGCATGTTGCACGGCGGATCTCGCGCCGGGTTCCCGAAGCTGAACAACGAGGCCGGACGATGGAAACATCTGGTCGGCCGCGAGCGCCGTAGGCGGGCTGGCAAAGGAGAAGAAGCCGCCAGTGACGAGGATGGCCACCAGCGCGAGCTGCAATCGCGGGAGAATGCCCGACGCGTGGCGTCGCACCATGAATCGCTCCAAGAAAAGCCGTACCAGCCTCAGCGGCCCACACCGCAACCCGGTGTCCGGGATCGCATGCGGTGAATGGTCAGATGTACCAGATCCCGTAGCCGGGCGCTAGCCGCGCCCGCCGTCGGCGATGCCGAGATGGCGCGCAGCCGACTTGTCCTCGTGGCCCCAACACTGCTCGTCGTAGCAGCTCGTGATGACAGCACAAGCCTCGTCCGCAGAGTCGGTTACGATCAGTCGTCGCAAGTCTGCCGTCGCGATCTTGCCCTCCGCCAGCATCGTGTCGCGGATCCACTCCAGGAGACCGCCCCAGTAGGACGACCCGAACATGACGACCGGGAAGTTGTGGATCTTCCCTGTCTGGATCAGCGTCAGCGACTCGAACAGCTCATCCATCGTGCCGAACCCACCGGGGAAGATGACGAACGCCTCAGCGTATTTGACGAACATCGTCTTGCGGACGAAGAAGTAGCGGAAGTTGATCGCGATCTCGACATACTCGTTCAACCCCTGTTCGAACGGCAGCTCGATATTGCAGCCGATCGACTGACCACCTGCCTCGACGGCGCCGCGATTGGCCGCCTCCATAATGCCCGGCCCGCCGCCGGTGATAATCGCAAACCCCTTCTCGGCCAGCAGCGCTGCCAACCGCCGCGCCTCCTGGTACATCGGATCGTCCTCGCTCACGCGGGCGGACCCGAAGATCGTCACCGCCTTGCCGATCTCGGCGAGCGTGTCGAACCCGTGGACAAACTCACCCATGATCCTCAGCACCCGCCAGGGATCGGAATGAACGAATGCGTTTGCCTCAGGCGTATGCGTCGCACGCTTGAGGAACAGCTCGTCCTCGGTCGCCCTGCCCTGCCGGGTTGATTGATTGAGCGAAGGGTTGGCTCGCATTCGCGAGGTTGGCGCCCACGCCGGTGGAGCATCCGTGCCCTGCGGTTGCCGCTGTTCGCCATCGTCCATATGCTCACCCTGCCCTTCTGATGCGACTTCCGGCCTCTTGTCCAACTAGACATAAGGTTTACGTAGTGCCGCTGGCCACTACTCAGCCGGCCCTCCGCGTGGGATACTCCCATTTTGCCGGCCTGCCCGGGAATATGCTGCGTCGACGCGATGTTCGACACGGCAGCCGGAACGTCGCGCGAGGGGGCCACGTGCCGGTCGCCCCAATGGACATTGTGATGCAAGTTGAGGACGAGGAGCGTTGGTGAAGCTCTACGATACGCTGTCCGGCAAGAAGGTCGACTTCACGCCACTGGATGGTCACACCGTGCGGATGTATGTCTGCGGCGTGACTCCCTACGATACGACTCATGTCGGTCATGCAATGACCTATCTGACATTCGATGTCCTGAACCGCTATTGTCAGTATCTCGGCTGGCGGGTGAAATACGTCCAGAACGTAACAGACATCGATGATGACATCCTCAAGCGCGCCAATCGCGACCGCGATCGCTGGGACACGCTTGGCGACCGCCACACGCGTCGCCTCGTCGAGGATCTATCGGCGTTGGGCGTCCTCTGGCCCAATCATTTCCCGAAGGCCAGCGAGGAGATCGAGCAGATTATCGAGCTGACCACTTCGCTGGTCGAACGCGGGTTCGCCTATCCGAGTGGCTCCAACGTCTACTTCCGCACCCGGGCCGACGAGGACTACGGCGCGCTGGGGAAATACACGCGCGAGCAGATGATTGCGTTGTCGGCCGAACGTGGCGCGAATCCGGACGACCCGAACAAGGAAGACCCGCTTGACTTCATTCTCTGGCAGGGCACTCAGCCCGGCGAGCCCGCCTGGGAGAGCCCGTGGGGGGCAGGCCGGCCCGGCTGGCATATCGAATGCTCGGCGATGGCCACGAGATACCTCGGTCCGCAGATCGACATCCACGGCGGCGGTAGCGACCTGATCTATCCGCACCACGAGAGCGAGATCGCCCAATCGCAGCACGCCTGCGGCGCCGAGCCGTTCAGCCAGGTCTGGATGCATATCGGCATGGTCCGCTACCAGGGCGAGAAGATGAGCAAGTCGCTCGGCAATCTCGTGCTCGCGCGCGATGTTCTCCGCATCCACACGCCCGACGCCCTGCGACTGTACCTCCATTCGCATCACTACCGCGACTCTTGGAACTATCGCGACACCGGGCCGGCCGAGTTCGAAGGCGTCGCCAGCCTGTTGAAAGAAGCGGCCCGCCTCGATTCACGACACGGGTACGACTTCGAGGCCGCCGGCTTCCGCGCTCGCTTCCTCGAAGCCCTTGATGATGATCTCGATACGCCCAAGGCGATCAATTGTCTCAAGGAGCTAGCCAGCGAGATCATCACGCACACTGGCGAGGGGGACAACGTCCGTGGCGCTCAGGCGCAGCTGCGCGAGATGGCGGGCATCCTCGGCGTCCAGGGCGTTCGCTAACGTCGCCCGTCGCGGCGGCATGCCACGATCTCAGTGGTATGCCGCCGCGATGGTACGCTTGCCGGCGGTATTTGGCGCCGGCAGTCGGCGCGAGGCGCGAACGCTGCGCTGTGGAACGGGATCATGGACACGAGCAGTCAGGTTAGCGCCGCACAGGTGCATGGCGAGCGCAACACCTCGGCGATCCGCCGCTACAAGATCGCGATTGCCATCGGGTTGGCGCTGGTTATCGCGTTCAGCTTCTTCAACGTCTATATGCAGGACCGGCGGCCGGGTCTGCCGAAAGAGATCGAGGGCGTCACGAAGTTCGACAACCTGCCGAACGGTGTCGTTGCCGGCCCGATCACCTATGACCACACCCCGCCAGCGGGTGGACTACACGATCAGTATGCGCAGCTCTGTGGCTACTATCGTGTCCCGGTTGAGGATCGCAACATCGTCGCCTCACTGGCTACCGGGGCGGTCTGGATTGCCTACCGACCGGACTTGTCGAACAAGGATTTCGAGGCGCTGAAGACCGCGTCCGACGGTGTGCTCGATGTGCTGATCACCCCGTATCCCGGTCTGGAATCGCCGGTCGTGCTCACTGCATGGGGTCGCCAGTTGGCAATTGACGACCCGCACGACGAACGGGTGAAGCTGTTTGTCTATGTCTACAAGAACCGCGAATGGGCGCCCGAGCGAGATAAGTCCTGCTCCATCGGGGTTGGCCTCCCGGCTCCGCAGTAAGCTGGACGACCCGCGTTGCGTCCCTCGCGCCATCGCCATCGCGCTCGGCGTCGTCTTCTTGTTGCAGATGGCGGGTCTCGCTATCCATGCCATGCCCGGCGACCTGGTTCTCTATTTCGATTACGCCAATCACATCAAGGATGGGCACGTCCCCTATCGCGACTTTCAGATGGAGTACCCGCCCCTGGCGCTCGCGCCGATTCTCCTCGCGTTCGTTCCGAGCCATATCGTCGGCGGGTTCTTCACAGGATTCGAGATTCTTTTCGCAATCGAGAGTTACCTTCTCGCTCTTGGCGCCGGGCTGATCGTCTGGTCCCTCATGCAACGACTGCTGCCAGAGGAGTCGCTGCGGCAACATCAGCTCCGCCTTGGCGCCTACGTCGTCGCCTTCCCGCTGCTGGGGCAGTTGGCGATCACGCGGTTTGACCTCACCCCGACGTTTCTGACGCTTGCCGCGGTCGCCCTCTGGCTACGCCGCACTCCGCGCTCCGAGGCCGGCGCATGGCTCGTGCTGGCGCTCGCGGTCGGCGTCAAGCTGGTGCCGGTCATCATCGGCCCCTTGCTGATAATCGACCTGCTGGCTCGGCGCGGATTCCGAGCCGCCGTCCTCCACGGGCTGGGGTTCACCAGCCTTCTGGCGCTGTTGCTGCTACCGGGCCTCGCGCTCAGTCGATCCGGCTATGAGGCGGCATACACCTACCAGATGGACCGCGGTATCCAGATGGAGTCGCTCTACGCCAATGCGTTGCTGTTGCTCAGCAAGATCGGCCGGGTCGAGATCGTCACCGCTCACGCATGGGGATCGTTCGAGTATGTCTCAACCTGGACTGCGCCCTTGCGGACAGTGTCCTCGCTCGTCCAGATTTCTCTCCTGACCGCTGTCTACGCAGGGTTCGCATTCGTCCGATTCCGGGCGCGTGATGATGACCGACACGACATCCGCCTGGTCACTGCGGTTACGCTCGTCCTGCTGACGTTCGTCGCGACCGGCAAGGTGTTCTCGCCGCAATACCTCATCTGGCTGATGCCGTTCGTCGTGCTCCTGCCCGGCCGGCTCGGACGCCGAACGATCGCGCTGTTCCTGCTCACGCTCGTCGCCTCACAGCTCATCTTTCCCTGGTTCTATAGCCCGCTGCGCCATCAGGCAATCTGGGCTGCGCTCCTGCTGACGGCGCGCAATCTGATGATCATTGCGCTGCTGGGATTGGTTGTGACGATACTGGTTAGCCTGCGAAGTCCGCGCTCGGAAGCCGCACAATCCGTAGAGCAGGCCTAGGCAACGCGTCCACCTGACAGGACTCGCTGGGCACGCTCTGGGTGACGTTCGAGAAAGATTCGATAGGATCCAATGGAGGGTAGATGGCAGCGACCGTGCGCGAATTCCCGGGACAGCCAACGCCGGACCCCACCGCCGATGAGATATTAGCGGCGTGCCAGGAGGCCGACGTCAAGTTCGTCAACCTCCAGTTCACCGACATCATGGGCGTTGTCAAGATGGTGACGATCCCGGTCGAGGTCTTTCCCGACGTGATTGCGAACGGTCAATGGTTCGACGGCTCGTCAATTGCCGGGTTTGCCCGGATTGCCGAGAGCGACATGTTTCTGATGCCGGATCTCTCGACCTTCGCCGTCATTCCGTGGGAGCGCGGCCGCAACACGACTGCCCGCGTTATTTGCTGGGTCCATCGGCCGGACGGAGAGCTCTTCCCGGGCGACCCACGCGCGGTTCTGTTACGGCAGGTCGAGCGTCTCGCCAATCTCGGGTTCGTCTATCACACCGGCCCCGAGGTGGAGTTCTTCCTGTTCCGCACCAACGGTGACGCCGTCACCATTACTCCAGCCGACCGGGGCGGGTACTTCGATCTGTCGACTGATCCCGCCGCCGAGGTGCGCAAGGATATGGTCCGCGCGCTTCAGGCAATGGGCATCGCTGTCGAGGCAACGCATCACGAGACCGCCATCGGCCAGCATGAGATCGACTTCGAATACGCCGACGCGATGACCACCGCCGATCAGGCGATCACATTCAAGTTCACTCTCAAGGCGATTGCCCAGCAGCACGGGCTACATGCGACCTTCATGCCCAAGCCGATCGAGGGCGTTGCCGGGTCTGGAATGCACACGCATCAGTCTCTGGCCCGGCTTGAGGCAGGCAACGTCATCGGTGAGAACGTGTTTGTCGGCAAGGACGACCCGTATGGCCTGTCGCCACTGGCCCGCCAGTTTCTGGCCGGCCAGCTCGCCCATATCCGCGCGATGACCGCCGTGCTGAACCCGCTGGTGAATTCGTACCGGCGCCTCGTGCCGGGCTTTGAAGCGCCGGTCTACGTTTCCTGGGCTCGCCAGAATCGTTCCGCGCTGATCCGGGTGCCGACCACCCGAGCGGGCGGGCAAAACGCGACAAGAATCGAGCTTCGCTGTCCCGACCCCGCCTGCAACCCGTATCTCGCCTACGCCGTCATGCTGGCGGCCGGCCTGGACGGGATCGAACGTGGTCTGGAGTTGCCCGAGCCAGTCGAGGAAAACCTGTACCTGTTCACCGATGACGAGCTTGCCCGCCGCAACGTCGGCACGTTGCCGGCCACTCTCGGCGAGGCCATCGCCGAGCTCGCCCACGACGATGTCGTCCAGGCCGCCCTCGGCCAGCACGTCTACGAACGTCTCTCCGAGGCGCAGACTCAGGAGTGGCGCGCGTTCTGCCAGCACGTCACCCACTGGGAACGCGAACGATACATGGAGATCTACTAGCCGCCGGGCTGAGCTATTCCACCGATGAAATGGGGCAGGGTTACTCGCTCTGCCCGGATGGTTGCGAGCTCATCAATCGGAAGCAACATCGCATCCACGGTCGATCGAGGCACGGGGACGAGCCAGGATTCGCGCTCTTCCCAATTACAGCTGAGTATCACGCTCTGCTCGTCGTGACTGAGGCACATGCCACACGTGTATTCGACCCCCACCTGCGTCAGGTTGAACGCTCGCGATACCCGCGTGATGACAAACGACGAGTCCATCTCCACAAAGCGGTGGAGGTAGACCCGATGCCCTCCCACGATGGCGACTTCATGAATAGTGTAGAGATATCGGCCGCCAACCGGGATGAGCTGTGACGACCCCCGAAAAAGGCTCAGATCGACTGTCGCAGGCGCCTGATGCACGACGCGGCACTGTCCATTCTCCGGATCTGGCTCGAGCACCAGGGTCGGGTCACTCGAGTAGAGAAGAAGCAACCGGCCATCATGGATGAACGGGACCCAGTTCTTCTCAACCGGCTGCCGACCGGCGAACTCCAGCGGAACCAGATGGTCGATCCGTGGGCCATTCGGGTCGATCCGGCCAATGACGACACGAGGCAGATGGTACGGGTCGAACTGGGACGACCCACCTGAGAACCACCATTCTCCACGCCACTGGATCAGCCTGATGTCCTCAATGCCGACGACAAACGCATCAGCCTGTGGCACGGTGACTCGCTCGTCGACGATCGAATCATCGACAACCGCAGCAGAAGCCGTGCTCAGCTGGCGATCCAGCGTCAGCCATGCGTTGCGCGTGCGGTACTTCCCGTCTGGATCGCGGCTGATATAGACGGTTGCGCCGTGTTGGTGGTAGTTGACCAGCCGATTGAGGACCACATAACCTTCGTCGGTGCGACAGATCGAGCTGTTCGCTGGCGCGTAGTTCGGCGCGGAAATCTGGTACGGAATCTCGGTTCGACGCGCGTCGGCGGATGCGATCGGTCGCGTGTAGTACGTCAGGTTGGAGGCCGCCTGATCCTGGGTATGCGAGGGGACATTCCGGCTACGAAGCAACGCGTCGCAGGCGGCGGCCCCGCGATCGTGCTCGCCCGTGTAGTAGGCGGAGATCGAGATCTCCTCGGTCGGACCGCGATCGTAGGCCGCGCCATCGAGGAACAGCGTGTCCTGTTCCGGGAATGGGATGGAAAGGGCCCGCTCCGCCGCCAGCATCGCGATCTGCGACGCGCCGCGGATTCGCGCTGCGCGGGCGAGCTGGTAGAGCGGCTC
>CALMXF010000243.1 GCA_937870985.1 uncultured Chloroflexota bacterium | reverse complement strand
TGGCGGAGCAACCGCGCCAGCCGCGGCAACCAGCGCGCCAGGTAGCTCGCCCACAACCGGCGGAGGCACGCCGACGAAGGGTGGCAGCATTCTCATCGGCACGCTCGGGGAAGCGAACGTGATTAACCCGGTCGCAGCCAGCCAGTCTGAAGACGATTTTCGCTGCAGCCTGATCTACGAGCAGCTCGTCCGGCTCGACCCGGCGACCTACGAGCCAAGCCCCAGCCTCGCGGCAAGCTGGGAGATCAAGGACCTTACCCTCACCTTCAAGCTGCATGACAACATCATGTTCTCTGACGGGTCGAAGCTGACTGCCGACGATGTCGTTTTCACGATCCAGTCAATGTTGGACAAGAAGAACGCCAGCCCCCGTCAATCGCGCTACAAGGCGATTGAGGGAGCAGACGCGTTCGTCGCAGGATCTGCAACCGAGGTGTCGGGCCTGAAGGTTGTCGACCCGACGACGCTGGAGATGACACTGGCCGAGCCAGATGCGTCGATCCTGTTCAGTCTCTACTACATCCGGCCACTGCCGAAGGCGCTACTCGCGGGCAAGGATCTCTCGAAAGCCTCGACCGAGGCGTTCTTCCAGAAGCCAGTCGGCGCGGGACCGTTCAAGTTCGTCTCATGGACCGTCGGCGCCGACTTCGTCGGCGAGCGCAACGAGCATTACTACCAGGAAGGGAAGCCCTACCTGGACAAGTTCACCCATCGGGTGATCACCGACTCGCAAGCGCTGGTCAACTCGCTGCTCTCAGGCGACATCGACGGGTCGGTCTACCCGAGCCCATCTGGCGCGGAAAAGCTGAAGGCGAACGCCGATCTCGCGGTGATGGTGCCGCCATTCGGATCACCGGATGGTTGGATCTTCAACTTCAAGAACGAGTATCTGGCGAAGAAGGAGGTCCGGCAGGCCATCGCCTACGCGCTGGACATGGAGCAGTTCTCCAAGGACTCGCTCTACGGCCTCGGCGCCCCCGGCACTGGTCCGGTTGCGCCTGGCAACTTCGTCTATGACTCGACGCTGACGCCACATCCGTACGACATGGACAAGGCCAAGCAGCTGCTCGATCAGGCCGGCCCTGCGCCATCGGGGATCAAGTTCACGGTCAATCAGGGCAACGTCCTTCGTGAGGACTTCCTCACATATACGCAGGCACAGCTCTCGAAGCTGGGCTGGGAGATCGACCCGGTCGTGATCGAATATGCAACGGCAGTCGATCAGGTCATCGCGCGAACCTTCGATGTCGCCGAGAGCGGCATGGTCGGGGCCGGGATCACGATCGACCCGGGCGACCTGGCGTCGTATTTCCAGACGGGCGGCTCGTCGAACTCCTCCGGATACAGCAACCCGGCTCTCGACAAGCTGTTCGACGAGGCGCGAACAACGCTGGATATCGCCAAGCAGAAGACGCTGTACGCCCAGATCCAGCAGATCCTCGTCGAGGACATGCCGGCGACGTTCTCCTGGTATCGGCCATTCCTGCATGTCGTCAAGAACAAGTTCACTGGCTACGTCGATAGCAATCTGTCGAACGGCCTGTTCGCCGAGCTGGAAAACATCTACATCCAGAAGAGCTAGATATCCCGAAGGCGGGCCGCGAGATCGCAACACAAGTGCGGCCCGTCTTCGATACCCCCAGCATCGACCTCGAACCGGATGCCACACAGTAAATGCGAGTTGGCGCGGTGCGTTCAGCCCGTTGACGATAAGGAACCAGGAGGGCAGCGGTGTCTAGCGGTATCCTGGGCTACTCCATCCGCCGAATCATTGGGGCAATACCGCTCTTGCTGGGGTTGAGCCTGATCATGTTCAGCCTGGTGCATATTGCGCCGGGCGACCCGATTCGGGCGATGATCACGCCGGAGACGACCGACCCGGCCTTTGTCGCGCAGCTGCGCAAGAAGTACGGGCTGGATAAGCCCCTCCCGGTGCAGTACCTCATCTACATCGGCAATCTCGCCCGTGGGAATTTCGGCCGGGCAATCACATTCAATGGCAAGCCCGTGCTGTCGCTGATCAAGGAACGCGCGAAGGCGACGGTCGTCCTTCAGGCCGTTTCGTTGGCAATCGCGTTGATGATCGCGATCCCGTTGGGGATCCTGTCAGCAACCCGACAGTACAGCCTGCTGGACAACACAACGACGGTCGGAGCGTTCATCGGGCTGGCATTACCGAATTTCTGGCTTGCGCTGTTGTTGCAGTTCTACCTGAGCGTGAAGCTGGGTTGGCTGCCGGCGATCAGCACTGATGTTGCCAATGCAGATCTGCTTGGAAAAGTCAGGTATTCGATCATGCCGGTCGCGGTGCTGGCATTTCCATCGATCGCCTACTTCGCGCGGTTTATGCGGTCGGCGATGCTCGAGGTGATCAATCAGGATTACATGACGATGGCGCGCGCGAAGGGTTTGTCTGACCGGAAGGTGCTATTCCGCCACGGCTTCCGAAACGCGTTGATCCCGATGATTACGGTCACCGGGTTGCAGGTGTCGCGCATCCTCGGCGGGGCCGTCATCATCGAGAAGATCTTCGCCTGGCCAGGCCTGGGGTCACTCGCATACGATGCGATTACCCAACGCGACTATCCGGTGATCCTCGGCGTGACGATCGTCGCTGGCGCCTTCGTGATCTTCGTCAATCTCGTTGTCGACCTGCTTTACGTCATCGTCGATCCGCGCGTGTCGTTGACTCGATAGCTCAGGGGAGACGGTTATGATGGAGCGAACGGGAGATATCGGCAACGCCGTCGCGGCCGGCGCGGCACCCGCGAAGCGGCAGCGTCTGGTTCTGCGGCGATTCATGCAGAACAAGCTCGCGGTGGTCGGCATGGCGGTGATCGTCTTCATGTATGCCGTCGCGATCCTGGCGCCGCTGATTACCCGGTACGACTACAAGGAGATTACGCCCGGCGCGCGGAACCTGCCGCCGTCGGCACAGCACTGGATGGGGACCGACCGGAACGGACGCGATGTGTATGCGCGGCTGGTCATGGGCTCCCGCGTCTCACTATCGGTCGGGTTCGTCGCGGTCGCGATCGTCATGACGATCGGCACCTCGTTCGGGGCGCTAGCTGGCTACTTCGGCGGCTGGGTCGATGGATCGATCATGCGCCTTACGGACATCCTCCTTTCGATCCCCCAGATTTTGCTATTGATCTCCGCGGCGGCGTTGTTCAGGCCGGGGCTGAAGACAACGGTCATCGTGATCGGGGTGACATCGTGGCCCGGCGCTGCCCGGCTCATCCGCGGACAGTTCCTGTCGCTCCGCGACCAGGAGTATGTCACTGCCGCGCGGACGATCGGCGCGCCGCCGGGACGTATTATCATGCGCCACCTGATGCCGAACGCGATGGCGATCATCATCGTTGAGACGACATTGTGGCTGTCCTACGCAATCCTCCTGGAAGCCAGCCTGTCGTACCTCGGCCTGGGCGTCCAGATCCCAACGCCATCGTGGGGCAACATGCTGCAAGACGGCCAGCGCGAGCTACTGAACGGCGCGTGGTGGCTGACGTTCTTCCCCGGTCTGGCGATCTTCGTGACGGCGCTGGCGTTCAATCTCGTCGGCGACGGACTGCGAGACGCATTCGACCCACGGCAGCGACGACGATAAGCGAGTTCGGACGAGGCACAGCGGAGGGGTGGCGCTTGCCACCCCTCCCGCTGTGCATGTGGTTGACAGGCAGGTTACCCGAGGGCCGGTATCCCGGCCTCGGCAATCCGCAGATTCAGGTCTCCGGTAACCTCGTCGACGACCTTCGCCAGGACGGTAAGGTTCGCGTCGGCCTGTGCAGCGAGGAACTCGTAGACGTCGTAGGTCTGCTGCGGCGGGCGCGAGTCGCCATAGGCAACCGTTCCCTGCAGCGAGGCGAGCTTCGAGTTCACCTTCGGCGGGAAGTTGAACGAGTCCGCCGCACCCTTCGAGCGCGACTCGACCAGCTCACCCTCGGTCACCAGTAACCGCTCGCTGGCTTGTCCCAGCGCGGAGACGAGATTCTCGTTTCCAGCATTGTCCAGCCGGGCCGACCAGGCGGTGATCTGCTCACGCAACCGACGGCTGGCGAGGACGGCGTCATGGACCGCGCCAAGCTTGTCGCGAATCTGGAGCAGGAGTTGGCATTGGGCAACGAGATCTTCATCCGTCGCGTCGACGCGCGGGTCCCGCTCAACCGCAAACGCCTGACGGTACTCCTTATCGCCCACCTCAAGGCGCGCTACGTAGGTGCCGGGGGCAACGACCGGGCCGATTGTGCTGCCGCCCCAATAGAGCGAGAGCGCTGCGCCTTCGATCCGCGTGGCGTCGGGATGGCGCATATTCCAGACAAAACGGTGCAGGCCAGGCTCGGCGCGCAGCCGCATCTCCGCTGGCTGCTTCGACTGATCATCGGCCAGCGAGAAGCGTCGGATCAGTTCGCCACCGGCAGTCCAGAAGCTCAGCGCGAGCGTCTCAGCCGGCTTGTCGCCGGGGAGATCGTAATAGATCGACGCCCCGATGGCGGGATTCTCGCCCGCGTCCAGCAGCTCAAAGCGGGTTCCTCCGTCTTCGGCCGCGCGGACGATCCCCATCGCCTGACTGCCTCCGGTTGTCAGATATCCCTTGTAGCCAACAGTGTTCGGCAGCCCCCAGGATGGCGGCGCCTGAATGCGATACGCCGTCTGGATCGGGAAGAGTGTTGCCGGTTCGCCGGCCCGGCGCTGTTGCCAGTCACGAATCGGGGCGAGATCATCGAGCACCCAGAACGAGCGCCCATGCGTGCCGATGATCAGGTCGTCGCCGTGGACGATCAGATCGTGGATCGGAACCACCGGCAGTGCGCGCCGGCCATTGCTGGATGACCCGCCAGACAGACGATGCCAACTCGAGCCAGCATCCCAGGAGACATGAAGACCGGTCTCCGACCCCACATACAGGAGCCCCTTGACCAGCGGATCTTCGTGGATGACACGGGTGAAGTCGTCGTCGGGGATGCCGTTCACGATCATCTGCCAGGTCGCGCCGTAATCGGTGGTGCGTAGCAGGTACGGGCGAAAGTCGTCGAGCTTGTAGCGAGTCGCGGCAACCCAGGCGGTGGCCGGATCGTGCGGCGACGCGTCGATGATGCTGATCAGCGACCAGTCTGGAAGCTCGCTCGGAGTGACATCGGTCCAGCTCCCCCCGCCATCGCGGGAGACGTTAATCCGGCCGTCGTCGGAGCCAGCCCAGAGTACACCCTGCTGTGCTGGCGACTCGGCGAAGGCGAAGATCGTCCCATAGAACTCGGTGCTGACGTTGTCCTTGGTGATCGGACCGCCGGATGGGCCGAGAGTCTCGGGATCGCCGCGGGTCAGGTCCGGGCTGATCGGGACGAACTCCTGACCGCCGTTGGTCGAGCGAAAGACGTGGTTGCCAGTGACGTAGAGGACATCGGGATCGTGCGGGGAAAGGACGATCGGGAAGGTCCACTGGAAGCGGTACTTCATCGACTCCGCGCCGTAGCCGATCGGGTCTTCGGGCCAGACGGTGATATCGACCTGCTGGCGAGAGCCATGATCGTAGCGGGTCATGCGTGTGGCGTAGCTGCCGGCGTAGACGATATCCGGATTGTCGGGACGGACGGCGATATAGCCCGACTCGCCGCCGCCGACCGGCCAGGTATCGTCCTCGGTGATCGCTCCACGGTCGGAGTAGCTCGGTATCGTGATGGTGGTGTTGTCCTGCTGCGCGCCGTAGATGCGGTAGGGAAACTGGGTATCGGTGATGACGTGATAGAGCTGCGCAGTCGGCTGATTGTAGATGCTCGACCAGGTGACCCCGCCGTCGAACGACACACAGCCGCCGCCGTCATTGGCCTCGACCATTCGCTTCGTGTTGGCCGGGTCGATCCAGAGATCGTGGTTGTCGCCGTGCGGCGTCGGGATCTCGGTGAAGCTGCTGCCGGCATCGACCGACTTCCACATGCCGAGGTTGAGGACGTAGACGGTGTCGGGGTCGACCGGGTCGGCGAAGATGTGCATGTAGTACCAGGGGCGCTGGCGGAGATCCGGGTTGTCGTTCACTCGCGTCCAGGTATCGCCGCCATTGTCGGAACGGAAGAGGCCGCCTTCCTTCGACTCAACGATTGCCCAGACGCGCTGCGGGCGGGCCGGCGAGACGGTGATGCCAATGCGGCCCTTGAGTCCCTTTGGCAAGCCGGGGTTGTCGGTGAGCTCAACCCAGGTATCGCCGCCATCGGTTGTCTTGAAGATGCCGCTGCCGGGGCCGCCGGAAACGAGCGACCAGGGCGAGCGCTGCGCTTCCCACATCGCGGCGTAGAGCGTGCGCGGGTTGGTGGCATCCATCGAGAGATCACAAGCGCCAGTGCGCTCGTCGCGATAGAGGACCTTGTCCCAGGTCGCGCCACCGTCGGCACTGCGGTAGACACCGCGGTCCTCATGCGGGCCAAAGGCGTGGCCGAACGCCGCCACGTAGACCAGGTCGGCGTTATGCGGGTGGACGCGGACGCGCGCGATGTGGAGTGTCGACTCCAGCCCGAGATGTCGCCAGCTCTCGCCGGCGTCGTCCGAACGATAGACACCATCGCCGTGGGTGACATTGCCGCGAATGCAGGCCTCGCCCATGCCGGCGTAGACAACGTTTGGCGCGGATTCGGCAACAGCGACGGCGCCTACCGAGGCGGTCCTGAAGTAGCCGTCCGACACGTTGAGCCAGGATGCGCCGCCGTCTTCCGTCTTCCAGACACCGCCGGAACAGGCGCCGAAGTAGTAGGTCAGCGGCTGGCTGGTGTGGCCGGCCACGGCGACACTGCGCCCGCCGCGGAACGGCCCGGCTTGCCGCCAGGGCAACCTGACCGCAACGGCCTCCTATCCCGAAACACCACGCCAGCCGGAGCTTGTCGCCCCGTTTACCGTGTCTGATGCGGACGCGGCTGCCACGCTTCAGCGCTTTGCACGTTGGC
>CALMXF010000242.1 GCA_937870985.1 uncultured Chloroflexota bacterium | reverse complement strand
TACAGGACACATCACGCTGGTCGGAGCATTGAGTGGCGCGTCAACGGCAATCTGTCCGGCGGGCGGCGTCTCCTTCCTCTGTCATCCTGCGTGGTGCGTTAACGCCGACCCGCCGGATCGGCAGTATCCCTCTGTGCCTGTCATCCTGAACCGCAGTGAAGGATCTCCCCCGCGCTGCCGCGCACGGACGCAGGAGAGATTCTTCGCGGGCCGGACGCGCAATGTCGACTGCCGCCCCCATCCCTCCGCCACCGAAAGGAGCGTCCGTGGCCGTCAAGTCAATCTTCCTCGACCCTAGCCGCTGTATCGGCTGCCGCGCCTGCGAGGCTGCCTGTCGGGAATGTGACACACACAAGGGTGAGAGCATGATCATGGTCGATTTCATCGACCGTGGCACGAGTGTCGCGACCCAGCCGACGCTCTGCATGCATTGTGAGGACCCGGTCGCCCCGTGCGCTCAGGTCTGCCCGGTGATGGCGATCCTGATTACGCCGGATGGCGTCGTCCAGCAAGCCGAGCCGTCGCGTTGCATCGGCTGCCGCAACTGCGTCTATGCCTGCCCCTTCGGGGTGCCGAAGTTCGACATCGAGGCCCGGCTGATGAAGAAGTGCAACCTGTGCTACGACCGAACCAGCCAGGGGCTACAGCCCTGGTGCGCGCAGGCCTGCCCGACGCAGGCAATCTGGTACGGGGACTATCAGGAGTTCATCAACCAGCGCGAGGGGCGCGCAGTCGAGGTGACCAGCTTTGGGCCGCAGTCGGTGCGGACCAAGAACTACCACGTTGTGCCGGCCGATGAGCCACGGTTGGACGTCACGCTACTGCTGATGGAGGCCGACGGGCGGGTTGTGCAGACCGGCGGCGCCGACGAGGAGGCATGGGTGCTATGAAGCAAGCGGACGACGAGCTTCTCAGTCCTCGCAATCGCGACGAACGTTGGAACGTCGCGTTTCCCTTCGGCTGGGACGCCGACGACGCCGTCTCGCGCCGCCAGCTCCTGCGCTGGGCCGTGATGACTTCCGGCGCGCTCTTCGCTGCGACGGCCGGCCTCGCCGGTCTTGGCCTCTTCCGCGACCGACGCACGGTCGATTTCCAGAAGATCATCAAGGCGAATGACGTCGCTGTTGGCGAGGCGCACTACTTCAGCTATCCAGGCACGACCAACCCGGACCCGAGTAACGACCACCACGGCATCCTCCTGCGTCTCACAAACGACCGTTTTGTCGCCTACAACGGCAAGTGCACCCATCTGTCTTGCGCTGTCTACTGGAATGCCGATCGGGGGATCTTGCACTGCCCCTGTCACAATGGGTCATTTGATCCGGAGACCGGCGACCCGATCGCCGGCCCGCCGACCAGACCGCTACCGAAGATCGCGCTCCAGCAGGAGAACGGAGTCATCTACGCGCTGCAGGTGGCGCCATGATCGACCAGACCGACCGCGATGATCGCCAACTCGCAATCCCAACCAGCTCCGAGGGGCGCCGCCCGTCCGTTGGCCAGACGGGCCTTGTCATGCTCGGCCTGGCCGTCGGCATCCTCCTGATGTCGTTGCAGCTCTGGCTACTGACGCTGGCCTTCGACTTGTACCAGCTGAATGACGACCGCGGCACGGTGCTGGTGGCGATCTTCTCCGGTCTCGTCTTCCTTGGCGGGGTGATCATGCTGCGATTGCTCGGCTGGCCACAGCGCCCTCCCCGGCGCGGGTCGCGGTGAACCGATCGTCCGGGGCAATGTCCGAGCCGCCGGAAGACGATAATCGACTCGCATATGGGCCGATCGGCGGGCATCTCGCGGCGATCCTCCATGGGTTGCTCGTTCGCTTCCGCTTCGCGTCGATGGTTACGCGCCACGATGCGCGCTGGATGCTGGCGATCTTCAGCTTCGTCAATGGCTGCCTGTCGATCGCGATCATGGCGATGGCGGCGCTGGTCAGCGGCCAGCCGTTCATCTTTCCCTCGCTCGGGCCGACTGCATTCCTGTTCTTCTATGCGCCGTTGACACCGCCGGCCAGCCCGCGCAATGCCTTCATCGGACATCTGATCGGCTCCGCGGCCGGCTATTTCAGCCTGTTTGCCTTTGGCCTGCTCCACGAGGGGCCGGCGTTGGCAACCGGCGTCACTGGTAACCGGGTCGCTGCGGCGGCGCTCTCGCTCGGGCTGACGAGCGCGCTGATGGTGCTGGCGAGAGCGCCACACCCACCGGCCGGCGCGACGACGCTGATCATCTCGCTCGGTATCCTCCGCGATCTGGACCAGATTGCGATCCTGATGGTTGCTGTCGTCCTGCTGACGATCCAGGCTATTGTGATCAACCGACTCGCCGGCCTGCCTTACCCGCTCTGGGACATCCCGCCAGCGCCCGGGCGCCGGGACGGGGGATAGGCGCGGTCAGCGATAGATCGGCAGATGGGGTACGGTATGCTCCAGTGACAGGATGACATCGTGGAGAGGGGTGATGGGATGGATCACGAATCGGTGCTGGCGGTCTTCGACCTCGATCAGGAAGTCGATCGTTTCCTGCCTGGCGGTGGACACAGTGGCCGGCGGGCGCAGATTCTGGTCAAAGCCGACCGGTTGAGAGTCGTGCTGGTGACGATGAATGCCGGGGTCGAGCTGCACGAGCACACCGCGCCCGGGCCGATCACGATCCAGACCCTGCGCGGGCGGATGGCAGTCTCCGTCGGAACCGGCGAAGTCACGCTCGACGTCGGCGCGATGATCGCCATTGTCGAGGGCGCCCCGCACTCCGTCCGGGCAGTCGAGGATGGCGCGTTCCTGCTGACGATCGGCTACCCGTCGGCTCGGGCTGCTGCCGCCGACGATCATCTGCCGTTCGATCGCGAGTAGCCGCGCGCCGTCTATTGCTCGGTTGGCACCGGCAGCGACGTCCCCTGAACACCGTCGAGCGCCTCGGCGTGCTGGAGCGTCAGGTCGCGCCGCGGGCCGTAGTGGCGGCGTAGCCAGGCGCTCAGCCCGTCCAGCCCGGGGAAAAGCACACGTTCGGTGATGTTGGCCTGGTCGAGCTTATCGCGGATCTCCCACTTCAGGCCGGCCGGGATGATGACTCGTCGCAGCAGCTCCGGGTGTTCCAGCAGCCAGTCATCGAGGCTCAGACGCGGGCTGGAGAGTAGCGAGAAGAGCGCATACTGGTTGACGATCCGGTTGTCGAGCGAAGGCGGCTCGAAGAAGGTCACGAACTGGCCGCCGGCCGCAAGCGCGTCGAAGGCCGGCAGTGACGCCGCCGCCCGCTGAAGCATCTCCGCCGTGAAGACGTTGGCCCCCTCGTCGTCCAGCACCGCCCGGAGACCGATCGGCAGAAAGCGCTTCGTCTCGACATAATCGACACACCAGATCAGCCCATCGGTGTCGAAGTGGTCGAGGGCGGCGGTCGCGAAGTGCATCGCGACGAACGGTGAATAGGTCCAGTCGAGCAGGCGAGTCGGCAGCCCATGGTGTTGGGCGACGGCCAGCCAGTGCCAGGTCGAGTCGATCGGGATGCGGTCGATCATCTCCATGTGCGCGTACTTGCGGAAGTTGCGCAGCAGATGGCCCTCCAGCTGCTGGTAGGGTCCGCCGAGGCGCATCAGGCTGGTGTTCAGCGTCGAGAAGGCGGCGTTCGAGACGCCGCGAAAGACATCGTCAGAACGGAAGCGCCCGATACCCGGCTCCCACGACCCGGCATAGAGGGTATCGACCAGCTCGTCCCAGCTCGCGACCCGTATCTCCTGCATTTCGCCCCTCGTCCTTCGCCCGGCCTGATTGATGCTCACAACGGTACACGCTGGCCGACCTGTCGCGAATCTGTTACGCCAGGCGCGCCTTTGTCACCCGTTCGTCACTCGCTGGAGACTACCCTTCCAACGGGTGAGATCGCCCACCCGATGGTAACGAAGGGGGCCGAGCCGTGACCACGCTGGTAATCCCGCTAAGCGATCCGCAGGTTGATCTCGACGGGATCGCCGCGCGAGCGATCGACTGCACGCGGATGATTCCGGGTGGCGATGATGCCGCGGTCGTCGTCGTCTCCGCGGTTTCGCGCGACGAGCAGGCCGCGCCGCGCCAGGACTACCTGGACGGTGTCGCCGGGTCGATCGGCGAACGGGCGCGGTCGCTCGTCGAGTACGGTGATCCCGCTGTGGTCATCCTGGATTCCGCGGCCGGGGTTGCGCGCGCTGTCTTCGTGGTGGCCGGCGATGGCCGGCGTGGTGTCGAACGCAAAGTGCTCGGCAGCGTCGCCGGCCGCGTCGTCACCGGCGCTCGTTGCCCGGTGGTCATCCTGCCCGGCGTC
>CALMXF010000241.1 GCA_937870985.1 uncultured Chloroflexota bacterium | reverse complement strand
GAGCCAGATCCCGACAACCGGCGCCGTCGACGAGTCGAACAGCGCATCGGCATGGCCAGTGCCGCCGCGCTCACCAACGGCGAGAATGAGGTCGGCCTCGGTGACAAGCTCCTTGTGGAGCGGTGTTCGATCGTACAGGTTGAGCTGGCCGGCTGCCAGCGGGTGAGTGTCGGGGATCGCGCCGGCCGCGTCGCCGGAGAGAACCACCGGCGCCTCCAGCAGCTCGGCCAGCTCGGCCAGCTCATCACTCGAGAATGTCGAGCGGACTCCCTTGCCAGCCCAGATCACCGGCCGCTTGCTGGCCCTGACCGCACCAGCGATCGCGTTCAGGCCATCGTCATCAAGCGGGACAGCCGGCAGCTCCAGCGGCTGATAGACGTCCATCTCAGTCGCCTCGGAGAGGAGGACGTCCTGGGGGATCTCGACGTGCACCGGCCCCGGCCGGCCACTGCGCGCGATCGCGAACGCCCTGGCGAGCACACTCGGGATGTCCTCTGGCCGCTGGATCGATACGCTCCACTTGGTGACCTCCGCGAAGGTGCGGACGAGGAAGTCCTCTTTGTCGACACCGTGGAACGACTCGTACGACGCCTTGCGCGGCACCGCGCCGGAGATGTGGACCATCGGAGAGGCGGCCATGTAGGCCTGAGCAACGCCGGTCAACGAATTGGTCGCGCCCGGGCCGGCCGTCACCACCACGACGCCAGGCTTGCCGGTGAGTCGCCCGTAGGCGTCTGCCATCCCGCTAGCGCCGCCCTCGTGCTTCACCGTCACGTGGCGGATCTCCGGCGCGTCAGCCAGCGCGTCGTAAATCTCCAGGACGTGCGAGCCGACGAGACCGAAGACGATATCAACCCCTTCGGCCTGTAGCGCCTCGACGACCGCCGCGCCGCTGCGCTGTCGAACCCGTCCCACCGTTGCCGTTACCATCTCGCAGACCTCCTCGGGCCATCACAAATATTCACCGATTGGATGCGCCAGTATCGCCGGATTCGCGGGGCAGGGCAAGCCTCGCTGGGTTGTTGCACATTTGTCGCACAGCACGTCGTTCCGTCACGCGGCTGAGACGGCGCCCGACCTATGGTTCAGGTAGAAGATTGACCAGACACCCAGCCAGGGAGGCGCACGATGAATATCGAGACACCCCTGATGCGGCAACCGGAGCCCGCTGATGTTGCGACGCAGTATGAGGCCGCGCGTCGGCAGCTCGCCCGCGCGCTGAGCGAGTACGTTGCTGACCTCGACACCTCCGCCCTTCCCGCGCCGGCCGCGCGCGAGTTGGCGCATCGTCGGAACGAAGTCATCGAGACCGGCCTCACGTTCTTCGGCCCGCTCCGCCGCTTCGTCCACCGCGAAGTCATCCACTGGGGCGCGATCGACGGCTTCGAGCTGGATGATGCGCCGGTGGATGACATCGTCGCCACCATTTATCTGGCCGCCGTCGAGCATGCCGACGAAGCGCCGCACGCGCGAGCGTTCTATACATGGCTACGGCGGATCGGCCGGCGCGAAGTTCGCGCCGCGCTGCTCGAGCAGGAGCGCCTCAACCGCATCGAGGTCTCGCTCGAGGAGCCTGTGATGGTCGTCGGCGACTGGCCCGACCGCGTCGTCCGGCTGATCTCCGTGCTCGCCGACCCTGCTGCCGAGATTCCCGACGATCTCCTGATCGCCGCCGAGGACACCGACGCGCTGTCCGCGCTGCTCGACAAGCTGCCGGAGCGCTGGCGCGAAGTCTTCCTCCTGCGGGTTGTCGATGGCTGGGAGTCGGTCGCGATCGCCGAGGCAGAGGGGATCGCGGCAGAAGACGTGCGGGCGATCGTCGAATCCAGCCGGACTTTCCTGCGAGACTGGCTGGAGGAGAACGCGTCGATCATCACCGCACACTGAGGAACCGCCGCATGACATCCAGACGCCCCGACATCCACGACGATCTGGCAGATATGGTTGCGGCGCTGCGCGAGCCCGCCGCATGGCCCGACCCGGTAACCGAGGTCGAGGTGATCCAGACACACATCTCGGTCGTGTTCCTGGCTGGTGATTATGTCTATAAGGTGAAGAAGCCGGTCGATTTCGGCTTTCTGGACTTCACGACGCCGCGTCGCCGGCTGGCTGCCTGTCAGGCCGAGGTGCGCCTGAATCGTCGCCTCTGTCCCGACACCTATCTCGGCGTCGTGCCGATCCGGGAGACACAAGCCGGGCTGCGCTTTGGCGGGTCGGCCGGCCGCGTCGTCGATTATGCGGTGAAGATGCGCAGGTTGCCGGAACATCGGATGCTCGACCGGCTGCTGCCGGCGGGCCTGGTGGCTGGTGAGATGGTCGACGAACTGGCCGGCGTCATCGCGCGCTTCCACGATCGATCCGACCGCGATCCGCGAATCAGCCGCTTCGGATCCCCGCGCGTCATCGCGCGTAACTGGCAGGAGAACTTCGATCAGACCCAGCAATTCGTCGGAACGACGCTCGATGTCGACCAGGACAGGCGAATTCGGGAGTGGGTTGCCGCGTTCCAGCGCGACCATCGTAAGCAGCTTGAGCGCAGAGTCTCCGACGGTCGCGTCCGCGACTGTCACGGTGACCTGCGGCTATCGGCAGTCTGCTTCCGCAACCCCGGCGATATCTGCGTCTACGACTGCATCGAGTTCAACGCGCGATTCCGCTACTCGGACGTCGCCGCCGACATCGCCTTTCTGGCGATGGACTTCGACCGCCAGGGCCGGCCCGATCTCGGCCGCCGCTTCGTTCGGCAGTATGTCGTAGCCTCTGGGGACACCGGGCTGCTCGACATCGTCGGGTTCTATCAGTGCTATCGCGCGTTCGTGCGTGGCAAGGTCGAGAGCTTCCAGACAGCCGAGCCGGAGATCCCGACCGAGCAGCGCGAACGGGCAGCCGAACGCGCCCGCCACGCGTTCTCGCTTGCAGATCAGTACACCACGCAACCATGCCGCCTGCGGCTGATCGTCATGGCTGGACTATCTGGAACCGGGAAATCGGCGTTGGCAGCGCGCCTGGCAACCGGGCTCGGCGCGACGGTCATCGCTTCGGATGTCGTTCGCAAAGCGTTGAGCGGCCACGCGCCAACCGACCGGCTCAGCAGTGACGTCGGCGGCGGGATCTACACGGCCGCGCAGACGGAACGCGCCTACGCCGCCATGCTGGACGAAGCCGAGCGGCTGCTCGACGCCGGGACCAGCGTGATTCTCGATGCGACATTCACGCGCAAACGGCAACGGGCGGCAGCGCATGCACTGGCCGGCCGGGTTGGGGCGAGCTTCGTCTGCGTCGAATGTGTTGCGAGCGAGGAGATCGTTCGCGCACGCCTGCGGACGCGCCAGACTGACGCGGCTGCCATCTCGGACGCAGGGCTGGATGTCTGGCTCGACCAGCGCCGGCACTTCGAAGCAATCGACGAGCTCGCTCCGGACGAGCACATCGTCATCGACACGGGCCAACCGCTCGATCGGGCGACCGGGGACGCATTCCAGCGAATCGAGTAGGACGAGGATCAGGCGGCGATATCGTCCGGCGTGTCGGACTCAGGCGGGGTGGGTGGAGAATCCGGGGTTGGGTTGCGTCGACCCCACAGCCAGGTAAGCAATGGCACGGCCGCCATGACCGCGGCCAGGACGAGCCACTCGTCCCAGGTCAGCTTACCCCCGTGATAGATCGGCAGGAACACGTCCACTCCCGTCCATTCAGCGCATCACACCCTAGTATAGGCCGCCTCGCGAATCGCCGGGCCGGCGACATTCCGCTACCCTCGCAGATACGCGAGGACAGCCAGCACACGGCGATGCTGGCTGATAGCGTCGTCGAGGCCGAGCTTGCTGAAGATGTTGCTGATGTGCTTCTCGACCGTGCCCTCACCGATGAAGAGGCGATCGGCGATAGCAGTGTTGGACTGGCCCTCGGCGATCAGGGCGAGAACCTCCTGTTCGCGGGGCGTCAGGCCGGCCAGGCGGTCGTCCCGGCGGCGACGGGTCACCAGCTGAGAAACGACCTCGGGATCGAGGACGGTCCCGCCGCCGGCCACCTGGCGCAGGGCGGTCAGGAAATCGCCAACATCAGCGACGCGGTCCTTGAGCAGGTAGCCGACGTGCCAGGGGTTGCGTGTCTACCGCGACCGGCTGGACAAGCGCATCGA
>CALMXF010000240.1 GCA_937870985.1 uncultured Chloroflexota bacterium | reverse complement strand
GACAAGCTAACGGGGCGCGTGCACCTGGCGATGACACGCGCCGCAGAGCGTCGTCAGGTTATCGAGCGTGTTAGCGCCGCCGCGAGAGAGCGGCTTGACGTGGTGGGCATGGAGAGCCAGCCGCCGGCCACCCTTGCGGCCGCAGCGTGTGCAGCGATGGCGATCCCGCGCGTAGACACTCCGGCGCAGCGATGCCCAGTTGCGCGGGTAAACTCCTGCCTCCTCGATCACGCCAAGACTACGAAGCCGCACCTGCGCATCTTCATAGCGCCGGCTCGCGCGGCGGATGGCCCGGTTGCGACGGCCGAACAGGTTCCATCGCTGCGACGACGCGCGTAACTGCTGGCCGGCCGCACGGTACTCACGTCGCGCGTCGCGAATCTTGCGTTGTCGCCGCCCGAACGGCCAGATCATCGTCGCTCCTCCATCGTCGGCCCGATGATAGCCCACCGGATCAGCGTGTTCGCCCGTCAGGAGAGCAGGTTCGCCGAACCACGACTGAGCACCACGATGCCGGACACCGACACGCCAAGCCCGAAAGCGAGCGCGATCCGATGAAGATCGGCAGTCGGCCAGTGCTCCCCGAACATGAACGGTGCAGCGATCACCGGCAGCATCGATTGCAGCCCGAGGATAATCGGGACGACATTGCCGGCCCGGCCATACTTCAACGCATCCAGCTCGTTACTGAAGCCAAGGAGGCCGAAGCCGACCACGCCGACCAGAATCAGCGCCAATGGTCCTGTGTGCAGTGATGGCGAGAGATAGAGCGCAATCCCGAGGTTGAACATCCCATTGCCAGCGAAGCCGGCGCCGGACGCGACGGCGCTGATCCGCGGCCCGCCCCGATGATGAATCAGCCGCAGCGCGAACGGCGCAAACGCGACGGGGAAGAGTAGCAGGGCGAGCAGCACCCAGACTCCCGGATTCGGCGCAGCGGTCGCCCGGGCGGGCGGAGACAACGCGACGAGGACCATGCCCACCGCGACTGCAACTGCGCCGAAGATGTCGCGTCGCGTAACCTGCTCATGCAGCGCCCGGCGCGCGAGGACGAGCAGCAGACCCAGGCTGCCGGCGTAGATCCCTCGCGACACAGTCAACGGTATACGAGTCAGAGCCAACACCTCGAGCGTCCAGCCGACGACCGTCAGCCCGATCCCAGCGAGCCCCTGGGCGCGGCGAAAGACACCCGCGAACAGCCGGGCTCCGGCAGGCTCGGGCGCTCGTCTCGAGCCGATCGCGAGCAGCAC
>CALMXF010000239.1 GCA_937870985.1 uncultured Chloroflexota bacterium | reverse complement strand
TACCTGCGGTGGCGAAACCGGGCCCGACCAGTGCCTCAATCCGCAACCCCGCAGCCTCACCGTCACGAGCGCGATGGCCTACAAGAACCGGGTCAAGGCGATGATGGAGAGCATGACGACGAAGATCCGGACGAACGGCGTATTGTCGGGTGACGAGGTCAACCTGCTCGGTATGAGCAGCATTCCGCTCTACAAGATTCTCGTCGTCAACGAGGCGTCGCATTTCGGGCTTGGCCGCGGCGACGTCGACAGTCTCGCCGAGATCGTCGCCGTCGATGTGCTCATGGCGCAAATCGACCGGATGCTCGACGATGTTAACCGAGCCCAGGTCGGTTACGATGCGCCGGATCAGGCCAACTTCAATGCCTGGCGGGCTCAGGTCGAGGACGTCCGAAAGAACCTGTCCGACAAGAGCCAGCAGCTCGCGTCGAAACTGTCGAACACATACCGGATCGTCGAACGCACGCAGATGCTCGAGGCGACCTTGAAGAACACCTTGAGCCCGCAGCTGTCGTCATCTCTCCGGTTCGGCCGTGGATTGTCGGCGCAGGGTCTGAGGTAGGCGCCGGCGTAACCGGCAGAGGGGAAGGGTAGGCCATGCTCGAGATCTTCACGGTCGGCGGCGGCGAATATCTGGTCAACACGTTCAACGCCGTTGCGGCGTGGAGCGGGGGCGGGGGCTTCCGATCCATGCTGCAGGTCATCTTCGTGATGGGCCTTGCCTACTCGCTTTTCGTGGTCGCCTTCTCGATGGACTGGCGCGCGTGGCTGAACTGGTTCGTCCAGGCCACCGCGATCTACATGATGCTGCTGGTCCCGACCGTCACCGTGAAGGTGACCGATCGGATCGATCCCAGCCTTGCGCCCTCGGTGGTAGCCAACGTGCCACTAGGGCTCGGCGTGATGGCTTCATTCACAAGCCAGCTCGGCGACTGGATGACCGAGACGGCCGAAACGGTCTTCGTCATGCCCGCCGCGCTCAAGATGAACGCCGGCGGCATGATCTACGGCGCGCGCCTCCTCGAAAAGGCGCAGAACTCCTTCCAGATCACCGATCCTGTCTTCCGCGCGAACATGGATGAGCATTTCAAACAGTGCGTTTTTTACGACGTCCTGCTCGGCTTCACGCCAATGGAGAAGCTGACGAATTCGTCGGACCTGTGGAGCGACATCGGGCCTGGAAGCACGGCCCGCGCACAGAAGTGGCTGGAGAAGACTGCCGGCGGTACGGTTGATTCGTACATCATCCCCTGCAACGACGCCTACGGTCGCATGTCCGCGCAGTGGAACGCGTTGCTCGACATCGACGCGACGAAGCTGGCGAAGGTGTCCTATCCCAAGATGGTCGACTCTGCGGCTCTCGCGCGCCTGAAAGCCGATATCCCGCAGGTCGCGGCGGCGATGCACGGGACGAGCGGCGACGCATATCAGTATCTGCAGCAGGTCTCGACGATCGACGCTTTCCTTGCCGCGCGGGAGAGCTTTTCGGACGCTGGGTGGGACGCCTACGCTTCGCAGCGCGCTGACGCCCAGGCCCGCAATACCTACACGTCGATCGCTCAGCAGGCGATGACGTGGGTGCCACTGCTCGGCATCGTCCTGCAGGTCGTGTTCTACGCGATGTTCCCGGTGATTTTCCCGCTGTTCCTTTTCCCGCGGACTGGCATCTCGACGCTGAAGGGCTACGCGACAGGCTTCTTCTATCTTGCCAGCTGGGGCCCGCTCTACGTCATCCTGCACATGTTCGTGATGAACAGGGCGGCCAGCTCCTACGCGGCAATTTCACCTACCGGACCGACGCTATTGGTGGTCGACGGGATCACGGCCGTGAACAACGATATCGCGACCGTCGCCGGGTTCCTGATGATGAGCGTGCCGTTCCTGGCCGCCGGGATGGCGCGCGGCGCGATGGCGATCGCCGGGCATGCGACGTCGATGCTGGCGCCGGCACAGAGCGCCGCCGAGGCGGCCGCTTCGGAGCGGACCACCGGCAACTACAGCTATGGCAACATGTCCTATCAGAACCTGACGTCGAACATGCGTCAGGCGAACAAGTGGGATGAGCGGCCATACATCACGGGCGGGTTCGCGAGCAGCAGCTTCACCAATGCCGACGGCGGGGTCGAACATGGCTTCGCGAACGGGGATTATGCGTATGACACCCGGCAAGGTATCTCCAACCTTGCGTTCACCCCGACGCGGACCAGCGGCTTCGATGCGGCGGTTTCGCGGACGCTCTCGGAAGGGCAGTCGCTCGTTGACTCGCGGCGCCAATCGGCATCCGAATCCTGGCAGGCGACGGTGCAAACCGGCACGGATCTGTTGCGGACGGCCGAGCAGCGCGCATCGAGCGGAACGGAAACGGGATCTGGCTTCAACAACAGCTTGAGCCGAATGCACGACGTGTCCCGTGGGATCTCGAGTGGGCTGCAATCTCGGTTTGGTCTCAGTGAAGCGGATTCGGAGCGGATTGCGCGCGCCTCGCAGATGATTGGGGAGGGCACCGTTGGTCTCTCAGGCGGTACTGGAACAGGCAACAGTATCCCCGGCCTGAGTGCCAACGCCTCCGCAGCTCTTGGAGCAAAGTTAGCCACCACTGCCTCAAGAGATTCAGGGCGAACTGTCACATCCGAGGAGGCTTTGTCGGAGCTGAAAGATTATCTCTACCGTGAGACCAATACGAGTCAGGCGCGCACTGCGCGGGACGACTTCCAACGGGAGACCAGCAGCAGCTCGGACAGCCGCGTGCGGTCCCTATCGGAACGGCTGTCGGCGGGCGTCACCGAGTCGCGCGGTCTCACGCGAGAGGCGGCCATGAGCGAGGAGACGTTCAAGCGAGTGTCGGACGATCTGCGCGAGTCTTCCTCGAACGGGTACAGCCTCAATCAGAACGACACGCAGGAATTCGTCACGTATGCGCAAGAACGCCTTCGCGCCGATCCCCTCCTGTCCTCGCAGGGATGGACGCCGGGCATGGTCATGCCGCGCACCGAGGAACAGCGCCAAGTCCGCGACATTTTGCTCAACGACTTCGTCAACAGGCAGATTAACGAGGCGCGCGAGGAGATGGGGCTGCGAATCCCCGATCGGTTGGACACCGGCTTGACCGGACCGTCCATCACGTCAGCCGAGGGTGTCCGTGGCTGGGGCGATCGGCAACAGGCCGCTGTGCGCGGCCAAGGGCCCGATGTGGATGTGCGCGCCAGCTCTCGTGACCAGGGACTTGCCGATGATGTGCAGGACCAGATTCTCGGTGGCTCGGCTCGTGTGATGCGCGAAGGGTTCGACTTGGACGGACGGCTGAGCGACGCACGCGGCCGCGGCGCAGATCTCGGGACGCAGGTCGATCGTCGCAATCAACAATCGTTGATCGAAACGATGCC
>CALMXF010000238.1 GCA_937870985.1 uncultured Chloroflexota bacterium | reverse complement strand
CTCGGTGCCGAGCGCGCCGTCGAGCAGGACGATCTCCGGCCAGGTGAGGCGCTCGCGAAACGTGACGCCCGGCGCGACTAGCGCTCCGGCCACCACTGCCACACATCATCCGCAGTCCGGATTCGGCCGAGACCCGGGAAGGGGGCGTGGTAGGCGATGACCAGATAACCCTCTCGCGCGGCGCGTTCGAGCAATGCTCGGCGAGTGAGGACAGTCTGCTCCGGGTCTGCGTCGAACCCGAGATACCAGTCGGGATGGGCCGGCTGGAATGGGACGTGGAAGACATCGGCGATGTGCAGGAGCTGCTCGCCGCCATCCTCGATCAGCAGCGCCATCTGACCCGGCGCGTGACCCGGCGTCGGGATCGTGGCGATCCCCGGCACGACATCCTCGCCTGGTGTGATGCGCTCGTAGCGGTCTGCAATGGCGGACAACTGCGTCTGGGACCACTCGTTCGGCTGCTCGGCGAGACGCTGCCATTCGACATCGCTGATTACATAGCGGGCATTCGGGAAGGTTGGGTGGCCCTCGCCATCGGTGTTGCCGGCGACGTGGTCGGGGTGGGCATGGGTCGTGATGACGACGTCGACCGACGCGGGCTCGATGCCGGCCGCAGCCAGGCCATCAAGCATCCCGCCGCGTGGGCTGGAGTCCGACGGCCCATTGCCTGTATCGACAATAACGAGGTGCGCGCCGGTGTCGACGACGAGGATATTCATGCTGATCGAGGAAGCCGCGTCACCGGTCACATCGGCATAGGCCACGGCCGCGGCGCCCGATTCCTCTGGCGTCGCGTTCAGAAACGCGCGCGGCGGGCCGCCCGTCGTGTCATGCTCCTGGTCACAGACAACGACGCAGCGGAATGATCCGACATTGAAGCGATGGACACGATCGGCCACCGGCGTTCCTTTCGTAAGCGCAATCACGCTACTCCCCGGTCTCGGCCGGCCAGATCGGGATCTGCACCTTCGTCGCGCGGGCGTGGAGAACAGCGCGCTCGTAGCCAGCATCGACGTGGCGCAGGACTCCCATGCCCGGGTCGTTGGTCAGCACACGCTCCAGCCGCGCTGCCGCCTCGGGGGTGCCGTCGGCGACGATGACCTGGCCGGCGTGGATCGACAGACCGATGCCGACGCCGCCACCATGGTGAACAGAGACCCAGGTCGCGCCGGAGGCCGTGTTGACCAGCGCATTGAGGATCGGCCAGTCGGCGATGGCGTCCGAGCCGTCGCGCATGGCTTCCGTCTCCCGGTAGGGCGAGGCGACCGAGCCAGAATCAAGGTGGTCGCGACCGATGACAATCGGCGCTTTGACTCGCCCACTGGCGACGAGCTCGTTGAACTTCAGGCCGGCGAGGTGACGTTCGCCATACCCCAGCCAGCAGATGCGCGCGGGCAGGCCCTGGAACTCGACCTGCTCCCTCGCCATTCGCAACCAGTGATGGAGGTGATCCTTTTCGGGGAACAACTCGATCAGAGCACGGTCAGTCTCATAGATATCCTCCGGGTCACCGGAGAGCGCGACCCAGCGGAACGGACCCTGGCCCTCGCAGAAGAGCGGTCGGATATAGGCTGGGACGAATCCCATGTAGTCGAAGGCGTTCTCGACACCAGCGAGATAGGCCTGCCCACGCAGGTTGTTGCCATAGTCGAAGACGATCGAGCCGGCCTTCTGGAAGTCGAGCATCGCCCGGACATGGTCACCCATCGCTGCCAACGAGCGCTTGAGGTAGCCATCGGGGTCCTGGTGGCGGAGGATCTTGGCGTCCTCCAGCGTCATCTCGGGGACGATATAGCCGTCGAGCGCGTCGTGGGCCGACGTCTGGTCGGTGACGACGTCTGGGTGGAAGCCGCGCTTGACCAGCTCCGGCAATACCTCCGCGGCGTTGCCGACCAGAGCAATCGAGAGCGCGGCATCGCTGGCGCGAGCAGCCTCGGCCAGCTCGAGCGCCTCATCGAGCGACGATGTGGCGCGGTCAACGTACCGCGTCTCCAGCCGGCGCTGAACGCGATGCGGGTCAGCCTCGACAACGAGGCAGACTCCGCCATTCATCGTGACCGAGAGCGGCTGGGCGCCGCCCATCCCGCCGAGGCCGGCCGTCAGGACGATCTTGCCCGCCAGCGAACCACCGAAGTGCTGGCGGGCCAGCTCTCCGAATGTCTCGTACGTGCCCTGGAGGATGCCCTGGGTGCCGATGTAGATCCACGAACCGGCCGTCATCTGACCATACATCGTCAGGCCCATGCCCTCCAGTCGCCAGAACTCCTCCCAGGTTGCCCACTTGGGCACTAGCAGCGAGTTGGCGATCAGGACGCGCGGCGCGTCCGGGTGGGTCCTGAAGATCCCAACGGGCTTCCCGGACTGGACGAGCAGCGTTTCGTCATTCTCCAGCTCGCGCAGGCTAGCGACGATCGCATCGAACGCCTCCCAGGAACGCGCTGCCCGGCCGGTGCCGCCGTAGACGACAAGGTCCTCCGGCCGCTCCGCGTTATCGGGGTCGAGGTTGTTCATCAGCATCCGCAGGGCGGCCTCCTGTTGCCAGCCCTTGCAGCTGATTTCGGTCCCACGCGGCGCGCGAATCGTGCGAGACATTTCAAGGACCCCTTTCAGTAACACGAACTATCTTCCGGCGCGATGACCGTCGTTAGCGGATATTCATCACGACCCACCGGTTGCCCGGGCGCGGGCAATCTCAGCGGCACTATACCGGAACGCCCGGAAGACGCCGTTGCGCTGTTGGGTATTGGCGTTGGTGACATCATCGACGAAGTACGGGTTGATGTACTCCCAGACAACCTCGCCGTCGTGCGTAACCTCGAACAATCTCCCGAACGAGCCCTCGCAGATGAGGGTGTTGCCATTCGGCAGCCGCTGGGCGTTCGAGATGAGCGGGCTGAAGAACTGCGACGGGTAGTCCTCCTGGTACGACCAGACAATCTCCTTCGTGGCCGGATCGACCTCGATGACGCGCGAGAACGGGATCGGGTGATCGAGCCGATGGGTGCCGTTGTCGAAGATGAGGATATTGCCGTTATCCAGCACGGTTGGGGCGTGTTGCTGAGCCAGGGGCGGCGCGGCGAGCTTCCAGTAGATTTCGCCACTGGCGCGCGAGATCATCACTACCGACGAGGTATGACGGAACGAGACCATCAGGTTGCCATCTGGCAGCTCGACGACGGCGTTGCCGTGCGTCCATTCGACACGACGATCCTGGACGGCGACGATCCGGTCGACCTCCGGGTCGAGATGCTCCCACGAGCGCCACTCCCAGACAACATCGCCAGTGAGCGTCATCTCGACGAGATAATCGGCGTGCATGGCGCCATTGTGCTCGGACCCGGCCAAACCACCCTGGACGCGCGCAGCCAGCTCGGCCGGCAACTCAGCCATGCAGAGGAGCATGACATTGCCATTGCGTAGCCGGATACCGTCGTGATGGTGATCGGGGTGATTGACCTCCCAGAGGACTCGTCCGTCCCAGTCCATCTCCAGCAGCGCGCCGCCCTTCCACGCGCCCGTCGCGATGAAGCGGTCGGACTCCTCGCGTGTCTTTCCATTGAAGAGCAGTGTGCCAGTCTCCGTCAGGCAGCCGTAGAGGCCGGGCGGGTAGGGGGTCGGCCAGGTGTGGACGACCTCGCCGGCCATGTCGATCAGATAGACACAGTCACCACCAGCAAGTGGGGTGAACAGCGTGAAGCCGTCGAAGGCTTGCTCCCGATCCCAACCTCGCAGTCCGACGCCGGAGCGTTTCTGTCGGAGTTGCTGGATGCCTGCCATTCGTCCTCCCCTCGGCGACGAGAGCGACCCATTCAGTTACTCGGCAGATCCTGCCGTCGATAGATGTCCTCGTAGCTCAGCCGCTGATAGCCGAGCGCGTCGTACAACGATCGCCCGCGTTCGTTCGAGCTGAGGACGACCCAGCGAGCGCCCTCGTTCGCGATCAGCCGCTGGAGACCCCGCATCAGCCAGCGACCGTAGCCTAGCCGCCGGTAGCGTTCGAGGGTATGGACGTACTCAATAACCGACGTATCGCCATCCCCAACGACAATTGCCGACGCAACCGGCACGTTGTCGGCCATCAATGCGAAGCAGGAGAGCGCTGAATCATCGAGATAGCCGGGAATGATTCGGCCATCTTCGCGCATGGCAGCCAGCCGCTCGATCTCGGCGAGCGTCGAGAGACGGACGATCTGGCTATCCGGCCGGCCGCCAAGCGCGCTGACATCCAGGCGCATCAGGTAGTTTCGGATGATCCGGATATAGCCCGCGGCGACAAGGACAGCGTCGGAGTCGTCGTCGCGAGAATTGATGGCCACGAACGCACTCGCCAGGTCGGGATGCCGCGCGATGATATCGAGGACGACGGCCGACGGTATGTCGCCAGCATAGAGCTCCTGGGAGAGTCCCGCCTTCGGCCGGCCGTAATGGATGTGGGGCACCGCGTCGATCAGATCGACGCTGAACCCTGGCACGGCCGCCTCCAGGCGAAGGTAGGCTGCGGAATAGACCCGCTCAGCCTGCCGGACCTCATCTTCGTGGAGATCCCCAGCGGTCAATCAAATCGCTCCTGAAGACAACACGACCGATGGCACGGTCGTCATCGGATTTCACTGAACTGTCCATATCGTAGACGTTTCAGCGAGTTCGTGCATCCCGATCGCTCTGACGATTGACCAACCCTGCCCAAACGCCTATTCTGGCCGCGCGCCCGGCGGCCGGCGCCGGGTCTCACGGAGGTGCGTATGACGATCGATCTCCGCAGATTCTCGACCCTGACATTCGACTGCTATGGCACGCTTATCGACTGGGAATCCGGCATTCTCAACGCGCTGCGCCTGCTGCTGGATCAACGCGGGCACGCGCTAGGTGACGATGCCAGGCTCGAACTGTTCGGCAAGCTCGAGGCCACGGCCGAGGCGGGGAAATACAAGCCCTATCGCGAGATCCTGGCGACGGTTGCGGGCGGCTTCGGCGAGCAGCTGGGCTTCGAAACAACCGCCGAGGAGCGGGCGACGTTTGGAGCATCGGTTCCCGACTGGCCGGCCTTCCCGGATAGCGTCGCCGCGCTCCGCGAGCTGAAGCAACACTACAAGCTGGTGATCCTGTCAAACGTCGATGACGACCTGTTCGCCGGGTCTGCCAGGCGGCTGGAGGTTCCCTTCGACGCGGTCATCACTGCCCAACAGGTTGGCAGCTACAAGCCAAGCCCGAACAACTTCCGGACCCTGCTGGAGAGGCTTGGCACGCCAAAGGAGGAGATTCTCCACGTTGCCCAGAGCCTGTTCCACGACATAGCCCCGGCAAATGCGGCGGGACTGACAACCATCTGGGTCAACCGGCGGCACGGCCGGCCCGGCTTCGGGGCGACTCCGCCTCAGGAGGCCACCCCTGGCATGGAAGTGCCTGACTTGCGAACACTAGCCACGATGGTCGACGCGGCATTCGCCGGCGAAAGGCGGTGACCTGGTGAATCACACGGCTGATGCGGTGGTCGTCGGCGCCGGAATCGCCGGCGCTGCTACATTCTTCCAGCTCGCATCGCTCGGCGCTGGTCGCGTGCTGCTGCTGGAGCGAGCCGACCTTCGGTCGAGCGCGACGAGCGGCACCGGGGGGTTCATCCAGTTCCATTTCTGTCGCGACGCGGCCGAGACACGGCTGACCCAGGCGAGCCTGCCCTACTTCGAGCGCTGGGACGAGCTAGTTGGCGCCGGCAACTCCGGATTCGTCCGGTCGGGCTACTTCCGGCTGGAGCCGGAGCGGCGCGCGGACGGGCTGCGCGAACGAGTCGCGATGCTCCAGAGCCTGGGAGTCGAGACGAGCGTCGTCGGGGCTGACGACGTCGCTCGCCTTGCGCCCGAGATACGGACCGACGATGTCGTGGTCGCGGCCTGGGAGCCGGACTCTGGTTATGCCAATGCCGACGCGATGGTGGCCGGTTTCATCGCGGCCGGCCAGCGGCTCGGCGGCGAGATCCTTACTGGCACACCCGTCACCAACGTCCGGTCGGCGGGCGGGAGAGTAACCGGCGTCGTGACACGTGACGGCGCGATCGACGCGCCGCTCGTCGTCCTGACCGCTGGCGCGTGGTCGAGCGGCCTCCTCGCGCCGCTCGGTGTCGCGCTGCCAGTTGAGGTCTGGATGACGCAGTGGCTCGGTGTCGAGGTCGAGCCAGCATTACCGGCAACCTTGCCGA
>CALMXF010000237.1 GCA_937870985.1 uncultured Chloroflexota bacterium | reverse complement strand
GCGCGTTGCGAACGAGGCTGCCTTCGCCGAATGGGCGCATGACGATCACACCGATACCCCGCTCGGCCGCCAGCGGCAGGATCTCGCGCTCGGCCACGCGATCGAGCGGGTTCAGCGGGATCTGGACGGTGTCAACGTCTTCCGACCGGAGGACGTCGGCCAGCTCTGAAAACGCCGAATGCTGGTAGTGAGTAACGCCAAGCGCGGCAATTTGCCCGGCGTCCTTCATACGCTGGAAGACCGGCAGTAGCTCTCGCCATCGGACGAGGTTGTGGACCTGGTAGACATCGACACGGCCCTCGAAGTAGTGCAGGGCGCGATCGATCTGGGAATGACCCTCCACGTCGTCCCACGTCCAGACCTTCGTTGCGACGATCGCCCGCGAACGCCGGCCGGTGAGCGCAGCGCCAAGGACTCGCTCGGCTTCGCCATACATCGGCGAAGAATCGAAGAAGCGCACGGACAGATCGAGCGCCTCGCTCACGACGCCCACGCGGTCAGCCTGCTCTTCCTTGCCGTAGACATCGAACGTCCGCCAGGTGCCCATCCCGACCACCGGAACCCGCAGGCCAGTAAGGCCGAGCTCGCGCCACTCCATCAGCGCAACCCCACGGGCTCATCCGGCCCGCCGAGCAACAGGTCGGCCAACTCGACGAGGGTGTGGACGCGGATGTCCGGATCGAACCCCAGCGGGTCGAGCGGCAGGCCGTGGCGATCGACCCAGCAGACGGTCAGGCCGGCCGCCTTGGCGCCGGCCACATCGAACCCATTCGTCGTGACGAACAGCACCTCGTTCGGCCGGGCCATGAAGCGGTCGGCAGCGACTGCGTACAGATGGCGGTCTGGTTTGAACACCTGGACCATCTCGCTGGTCAGCACATCATCGAAGACGCCGGCAAGGCCATTGCGCGCGATCAGCGGGTCGAGCATGTCGTGTGTTGCGTTCGACAGGACGGCGATGCGGTCGCCAGACTCGTCGAGACGTCTGAGCGCCGGGGCAGCATCGGGAAAGGCCGGCAGCTCGATCCAGCCACGCATCAGCCGGCCTCGCTGGGTGGGGTCGATCGAGAGTCCGAAGATGGTGGTTGTGTAATCCAGCGCGTCCGACGTGATCTGGCCCCAGTCGCTATACCGGTCCAGCACCGTGCGCAAGGTGGCGTACTCCAGCTGCTTGACCCGCCACATCCGCGAGAACGCCGCCGGGTCGGGAGCGACGGCGGCGCAGATACCCTCCAGCGCGCCAAGATCGAAGATCGTGCCATAGGCATCGAAGACAATTGCCTCGAACCCGCCGAACCGTGTCGATGTCATTCCGACCTTTTCCTGTCCGTCGCTGGCGACAACACATCATACTGTTGCACGATCGATCGGCGGCCCCGGCAGACTCGCGCAACGACCACGGCTGGCTCATGCTCATGTACACTCAAAGGTCTAACGTATTTGTCCGCGTCATGCTAACGTCGCCGCCACGTCCGCGGAGAGCGCCAGATGTTCCCGGCCGCCTGCGACGAGTGCTGGCGCGAGACGATGGCGTCGTTTCAGCCAGGTGGCAACACGCCCGCCTACTGTTCCGACTGCTTCGCCAATCGCCGTCAGCAGCCCTCCCACTCACGCTACCAGCCGTAACCAGGCAGCCAACAGTCGGATCAGCGGGGCCGGTTCGCCGGCCCCGCTTCTCGTTCGTTCGCCGGGCTCAGACGCGTGACTGCTTGGCCAGAGTCGGCGTCACACCGGCGCACTGATCCTCGAAACGCGCCAGAATGAACAGCAGCGACGACAGCCGGTTCAGATAGGCCAGCAGCTGCTCGTTCTCCACTTCGCCATCGTGAATCAGCCGCACTGCCAGCCGCTCGGATCGCCGGACGATGGTCCGCGCAACATCCAGCGCAGCGCCCCCCTGTGAATCTCCCGGCAGGATGAAGTGTGGCGGCAGCGGCACGTCGGCTTCCAGCGCGTCCGTCTCGGCCTCGATCCGCAGGACATGCTCGGCAGTGACGTGGTAGCGCTTCTGGTGCACCTCGGGAGTAAACGCCAGCTCGGCCATCATCAGATAGAGATCGCGCTGGACGTCGATGAGAATCGACTGCGTGCGCTCGGAGCTTGCCAGCGAGCGGGCGAAGCCAATCGACGACGTCGCTTCATCGATTGCGCCCAGCGTCTCCGGTCGCGGAGCGTACTTGGGAACGCGCCCGCCGAGCAGGTCGGTATATCCCTTATCTCCACCGCGGGTGTAGAACGGCACATGGCCCTCCATTTCCTCGTTGCCAGTATCCACGAACCGTACCGGCGGTGGGCGCGGCGCGCAACCCGGCCAGAAAAGGGGGAGAGCCCGCCAGGTGCGCGACTGGCGAGCTCTCAAGGGGTCCGATCCCGATTACACGCGGGACCGACGTGTGGGGGTAGGGGGTGGTTGGTTGTCAGCGTTTATTAACGCTGAACCTACTATCTACCCTGATGCTGAACCTCGCATGACCCGAACCTGAAATCTGGCTGAATTATTCTGGCAGCGTTAGCGATGCGATCGCTGCTCGTATACTTGGCTGGTTCGCGCCGCCGGCGGCGGCGACCAGATGCCCGCGAGACATCCGCTCCAAGCAGAGACGACAACACTATGAGCGCACCCGGACACCCCCACGAGCCGCCGGCCGGAGACCAGCCAATGGCCGCGCCACCATCGCCAGAGCAGCCACGACCAGGCCACCGACAATCGCCAAGAGGCGCAATCAGGGCGATTATTCTGTTTGTCGCCCTCAGTGTGCTGCTGTTCACCTTCTCAGGTGGGATGCTCTTCCAGCGCTTCGTCGTCAGCCCGCCCAGCGGCGGGGCCAGCGCGGCGCCGAACGCCCAGGCAGGCGGCCCCGATGCGATCAACCAGGCCTGGCAGCTGATCCAGGACAAGTACGTCGACCAGAAAGCGGTCGATGCCAACCAGATGACCGAGGCCGCGATCTCGGCGATGCTCGCAACGCTCCACGACGAGGGCCACACCCGCTATCTGACCGCCGAGGAGAGCCAGGCGCAGACAGAATCGCTCTCTGGCGAGTACGTCGGCGTCGGCATTCAGGTCGAGCAACGCACCGAGGGGATCGTGGTCGTCGCGCCGATCGATGGTTCGCCAGCGATGGAGGCCGGCGTTCGCCCCGGCGATATCCTGGTCTCGGTCGATGGACAGGATGTCTCGACCCGCACGGTGGACGACGTGGTCAAGATCATCCGTGGACCAGAAGGATCGAAGATCACGCTCGAATTCCGCCGTGCCGGCGAGGCGAATCCGCTCAGCTTCACGCTGACGCGGCGCAAGATCGAGGTGTCACCAGTCGCCTGGGTGATGCTGGACGATCACATCGCGCTGATCCGACTGTCGCAATTCTCGACTGGCGCCGGGGACGACATCATCAAGGCGCTGGATGCGGCGAAGAAACAGGGCGCAGAACGGGTGGTCCTCGATCTCCGCAATAATCCTGGCGGTTATGTCAACGAAGCGATCAAGGTTGCGTCGACCTTCGTCCCCGAGGGGTCCACGATCTTCGTCAGCCAGTTCCGCGACGGCAGCCGGCAGGAGCACAAGGCCGAGCCCCAGGCAGCGAACATCGGCGACCTTCCGCTGATCGTGTTGATCAATCAGGGGTCAGCATCGTCGTCGGAGATCACCGCCGGCGCGATTCGGGCGAACACGCCAAACGCGACGCTGATCGGTGAGCGAACATTCGGCACCGGCACTGTTCTGAGCACGTTCGAGCTGGATAACGGTGGCACGATCCTGCTCGGCACCGAGCTCTGGCTGACGCCGGACGGCAGGATGATCCGCGACCACGGCATCCGGCCAGATGTCCAGGTCGGGCTGCGGGATGGACAGTATCCGTTCATTCCCGTCAACAACGCCGGCCCACTGCCGGACAACCTGAACGATTTCCAGCTCGAATGGGCAATCGACGTCCTTCGAAACACTAGCGCGACGACCCCCTAGCCGACTGCTGGCGGGGCTAGCCGCGCCAGATCGGCGCGAACAATGCGGGATCAGAGACGCCTTCCAACCGGTTCGACCGCCGTAGCATTCACCGCGGCGGCGGCCGGCATCCTTGTCGCCGGCCTCTGGGCCGGCCTCGCTCAGCTCGGGCTCGCGACCTACCCACCCTTTGACCTCGCCGACCTGCTGATCCGCGCATCCCCCGGCGGTCTCGCAACCTGGGCAATAGAGACATTCGGCCACACAGCCAAGCGTCTCCTGTTGGCCGGCGGTGTTCTGCTCTGGGTAGCGGCCTGGCCGGCGCTGACGCTCGCGGTCGGGCGGGACCGCGAACGTCCAGGGATGATTACCGCCGCCATATCGTTCGCCGCGGGGTTCGGGCTGGCATGGTGGGATGGCGCCCAGGGTGGCCAGCTCGCGTGGCTGGTCATCACGCTCGGGCTGCCGGCCGCGCTCGGCGGGCTACTTCTCGATCGCTGGCTC
>CALMXF010000236.1 GCA_937870985.1 uncultured Chloroflexota bacterium | reverse complement strand
CATCCCCCATCCCTCGGTCACAACAACGTTACTCCGTTGATTGTGATGTGGAACTCGCAGCCGAGGAACTCAGCGGCGCGGCGGCTCATCAGCATACGCGGCAGGAAGATCTCGAAGTAGTGCATCACCTGGGCAACCGAGGTGTCGATCGCCAACTCCAGCGTGATTGTCTTCTCCGGCTCGTCTACTCGCAGAAACGACGTCTGGGCAGCGTAGTTGACGCGGTCGTGCTGGTCGAACGCATTCAGATCCGGATTGCGGACGCGCGAACGATGCACGTCGGATTTATCGGCCAGGATCAGTGCCGCGCCGACCGGGTGAACCGCCTCGCCAAGCCGGCCGGAATCATCGCCGTGGCTGCCGATCGCGCCCATGATGATGGCCACGTCGGTCGGCGGCATACCCATCCGGATGAGAATATCGTGAGCAAGCAATGCGCTCGTATACGCGTGGTCGTAGCGGCTGATGACATTGCCAACATCGTGCAAGTAGCCCGCTATTGACGCCAGCTCCTGATACTCGCTGTCGTAGCCAAGATACCGCAGCACATTCCGAGCGATCCTGGAGACCAGCGTCACATGGCGAACGCCGTGCTCGGTGTAGCCCAACACGCCGAGGCTCTTGTTCGCCTGCTCGATCAACGCGACGACTTCGGGATCGCTGCGGACGAGATCGAACGTGACGATGTCCGGCGCGGGGTCAGGGCGCGGCGCAAGCTCCGGTCGGACCGGACGCTCCCCCAGCCGAGGGCTGCGCGCTGGCGAATCCGGCGGGTCCTGGTCTGCAGTCATAACGCGATCCTTCCACGAACAGGCCATTGCCTGCTCGATATCGTACCGCGTTGGCCTACCAGCTCCAGCGCTCCCAGGCACGCACCTCCTCGCGCGGCTTGCGGGTCCGCTCGCGGAGTTCGCGCTCCAGAGTGCGCTCGTCGAGATCCTCCAGCCGGCCAGCGTGTCCGATGCCGACCAGTGCCAACACCCGGACATCCTCCGGAATGCCGAGCGCGGCGCGAACCTTCCCCTCGTCGAACCCACCCACCGAATGCGCATGGAGGTCCATCGCGAACGCCTGGAGCAGCAGGTTCTCGATACCGAGGCCAGCGTCGAGCAGATAGTACTCCTTGCCGTCGACGATCTGGGCATCTTCCGGCCGGCCGCAAACAGCGATCAGCACCGGCGCGGCGAGCAAGTAGGCGTTGCCGCGGGTCAGCGCCTCGTGGACGGCGGCCAGCGTCTCCGGATGGCTGGCGACGATATACCGTGTCGGCTGTCGATTGCCGTAGGAAGGGGCCCAGCGCGCCGCCTCCAGCAGCGTCTCAACGATCTCCGTAGCCAGCGGCGTCGCCGCGAACCGACGGCTGCTATAGCGATCGACGATCGGCCCCAGCAGCGGTAGCGTGTCGTCGCCAGGATTCATCGGGCCACGCCAGTCAGTGAGTGCGCGGCGGATCGGTGAATCATTGCCCTGCTCCCTGGTGTTGCCGGCAAAGATCGCCGGCTCGCGGCAGAATAGGACGCTCCCGAACAAAGGTCAACCCGGATGTGGCTGAGGTCGACGCTTGCGTAAGAACGATCTCGCTGTACACTGGGAGAAACTATGCTCATCGTAGATTAGAAGCGATGGAGGAGCGCTATGTCTTGGCGTTTCCGAGCTCCGTCGACCGCAGCGCTGGTTGCGATCTGCCTGGCTATGACCTTCGCCTCGTGCGGCGGGTCGTCACCCGCGCCGACCGCACAGCCCAGCCCTGCGCCTACTTCTACCGCTCGGCCGGCCGTCGTCACCAGCGTCCCCCGGCCTGTCGCAACCCGGCCACCGACCAGCGTTCCTATCCCAACAGGCGCCACTCCTGGTCCAACGCCCGGCGGATCGCCAACCGCCGTGCCTTCCGGCAGCCCCACCACCACAGCGGAAGATCGCCAGGTCCTCTACGTCGACTTCTCCAACGGCCCCGGTCCATTCCCAACGAACACCAGCGACAACTCCAGCCTCGCGATCGCCGTTGCAAGCTATATGGCGTCGGTCAACGATGGCTACTGGGTCAGCGCTGTTCCTCAGTCACCAACGCTCGATCTACAGGATGGCGTCGTTCACACCGAAGTCCAGCTCACCGGCAGTGGCTTCGCGGGCGTAATCGGACGTCACGTAGTCAATAACGACAGTAGTGAATCGTTCCTGCTCTGCGGCATCGGCGACGATGGGTCGGCCAGTTGCTGGGAATGTGTCGCTGACCACTTCACGAAGGTGCTCGCCGTCGATCCCGGCGCATTCACCCTTAGGGACATCAACTTGTTGACGATGACGATCGTCGATACGTGGTTTGCCTTCGATATCAACCAGCAGATGGTTGGCGAGGGGTCGATGACCCGCGATGAATCCGGCAACTGGGGAGTCTATGCCGAGGGCGAAGGCGGTCAGATTGTCGCCGCCTTCCAGTGGCTCTCTGTCAAAGATCCGGTCGTCGTCAGCAAGAACTTCGACGATGGATCGGCCGACCCGTTCACAGTCGGGACAAACTCCTACGGAATCACCACTTCGATAGAGGATGGCCAATTCGTCGCCACCATGCCCAGCCTCGACGAACGCATGAGAAGCACATTTAATCCGCCGCCCGAGCAACCGTTTGGCAATGGGCTGATCGAAGCCAGGGTATCGATCGATGGCAATGGCAGTGTCGGGCTATTTGCGCGCTGGGAGCTTGATGCTGCTGCCAACTCAGCCGTGTCCAGTTATGCATGCTATCTGCATTTCGACGGCTCCGGCAGTTGTTCTCGGTATGAATCCGGCAACTGGACCGTCCTGATCACATCGGCTCCCGGCACATTCGTCCCGACCGAGATGAACACGATGACAATGCGCGTGACCGGCACGCGGCTCGAGCTCGTTATCAACGGAAAGTCTGTCGGGACGATCGACGACGATGCACTCAGCTATGGCAAGTGGGGCATGTTCTATGTGACGCACTCCGACGATCCGGCCGAGAACGCCGTCGCCCGCTTCGACTCGATCCTGATCCTCGACATGGATCCGTAGTAATCAGCCGAAGCGCGACAGCGCCAGGTCGTCGATCGGGATCGCCGTCGCGCCAGTCGTGACCAGATCCGCCATCAGGACACCGATGTAGGGCGCCAGCGCGAAGCCGTGGCCGGAGAAGCCGCTGGCCATGATGAACCGATCGATCGGCGTAACCGCGCCGAGAATCGGGACGACGTCCTCTGCCTTCGCCTCCAACCCGGCCCAGACGCGCTGCACCTGCGTCTGACGCAGGATCGGCCAGACGCCGGAGGACGCCTTGGCGCTGCCGACGATGCTCGAGTACTGGTTGAGGCCGATCGGCTTCGCCTGGTCGAGATAGACGGTCGCCGGCCATCCGCCACCGATCAGGTACTTACCGTTGCTGAGCTGCTTGAGGCTGAGCGGCCGGCCGACGCAGCCGACGACCGGGTCGAGCTCATGCGGTAGCGGCGTCGTCAGCATCATCTGCGGAGCGACCGCCTCGATCGGCACATCGAACCCCGCCATCGCGCAGATCTTCGGGCTCCAGGCCCCAGCCGCGTTGATCACCCAGCCCGCTTCGATCTCACCATCGGGCGTCACAATGCCACGCACCCGGCCGGAATCAGTCAGCAGGCCAATGACGGGAGTGCGCTCGCGCAGCGTCGCGCCTGCGCGAACGGCCGCGGCGGCGAACGCCTTGG
>CALMXF010000235.1 GCA_937870985.1 uncultured Chloroflexota bacterium | reverse complement strand
TGCCCGACGCGCCCCCGGTGATCATCGCGACTCTGCCTGCCAACCGTGCCATGCCACCTCGCCCCTCTCTGAAGCCACCGTCCTACATCGAATGGACGATAGCAGGTCGTCGAGCGCGTGGGTGTGAAATGTCGCGTGGAGCGGGGTCGATCAACTGGCCGGCGTGGGTGGCGCGAGCTTGGCGTGGGCGTCGGGCGTGTTCTGCGCGCCGCCGACGAGATCACGCAGGGTGTTCAACCCCAGGTCCGGCATATATGCGCGCACAATCGCGTAGCCGATCTTCGGAAGCACGCTAGCGCCGGGATAGGCGATGTAGACCGGTTCCCAGCGTGGGGAGAACTTGTTCTTGAACTCGAACAGCGAGTGGGCGCCGTAGACCGGCTCGACCAGGCCGGCCAGCCCGATAACCGCCTGCTCGACCGTGCCGATCTCCTCACCCTCGCGCTCGACCCGCGCCAGAGGCGCGGTTGCGAGACTGACGAACGGCGCGCCCTCGTCGCGGAATGCGAGCGCGGAGCTGATGATGAGGAATTCCATGATGCCGTTGAACGCGTCTGGCCGGCGGCGCATGATGTCGATGACCCAGCCACCCGTGCCATGGATCGGTAGCCAGGTGACGAACCCGTGGACCTGCCTCTGGTCATCGATCGCGACTGCAAAGCGCACCTCCGGGTCTGGCTCGCCAGACAGGCTCCCGAGGGTAAAGCCCATCTCCGACATCCGCTTGGCGCGCAACCACGCGTCCGAGATCTCACGAAGCTGACGAAGGATGTCGGGGTCGATCTGGCTCGCGTCGACGAGCTCGAGCTCGATTCCCGACCGACGGGCCCGGTTGATAGCGGTGCGGGCATCCTGCCAACGCCGGCCGCGAAGATCGAGTGCCGGCAGGTCGATATAGGCGTCCTCCCCGACGTGCATCATTGCCAATCCATTGCGAGCATATTCCGCGCGCAGCGCCTCGCCGACGCCATAGAAACAGGGAGTCCAGCCCCGATGACGGGTGAGATGAGTAAACTCGCGGATCGCGGCGGCGCAGCCATCCGGCGATCCGATCGGATCACCCAGGACGAGCGCGACGTCGCCGATCAGACGGTAGGCGATATAGGCATCGCGGTGATGGTTGAGCAGTAGCGTGTTGCCGGGCCAGGTCGTCATGTGGGCAACCGACGAATTGCCATAGCGGTGGAGCAGCTCGAAGGCATCTCGCCGGTCGGCATCAGTCTCCTTGGTCAGTCGCAGGATCGGCCGGAGGAGCGCGATAACGCTGACGAGCAAGACGGCGACCCAGATCCAGGTGATCGAGTCGAGGAACCAGCGCGCTCTGAAGTGTTCGCCGTTGATCTGATGCGTCGTTGTCAGCAGCACGCGCGCGAACGTCTCTCGCACGGCAATGCCAGGGGTGATCGGCTGATTGAATCTGTCGCGGAGCAGCCAGAAGCCCAGCGCCGCATAGAGCGGCAGCATCGCCAGAGCGACTGCTGAAAACCTGAGGCTGCGGCGAACGGTTGGCAGATCCGGTCTCGCGACATAATCATCGTGATGCCAGAGCAGCCAGAGCAGCAATAGCACCTCGATCGTTGCGACCTCGATCTCAAGGCCCTTGATCACCTGGGAGATGGCGCCGCCAGCTAGCAGCGCTAGCGTCGCCAGCCATGCCACCCTGCGACCGTGCCTCAGCCCGTTGCCGAGCAGAATGAGCCCCAGTCCGGAAAGCGCGACGAAGGTGCGCGACCCATGCAGCGCTGCGAATGGAATATCGTTATCCCATGTTCTGGTGTGGAAGTGCGTCGATGTGACGAACGCTGAGTAGACGTTGAGCAGCCCGGCCAGGACGACCAGTATGACTGCGACGTCGCGCGAATGAGGCCACGGAAATCGGTTGAGCGTGCGCGCGATGCCGGCCCCGTGGTTGCGTTCCACCAGCAGCCAGCCGGTCCCGAGACCGATCATGCCCGCGATCAGATGCTCGATATCCCATATCTGATGTGTCAGGATCAGGAACCCCATGAAGTACAGAAACAACGCGGCGATGCCTCGCCATTGCCAGCGTCGAGGCAGGTACCAGACTAGAGCCGCGAGGCAGCCGAAGGCGCCTGCCGACGGTCCGACATCCCGCGCCGTCGCGAGTGACTGGCCCCAGGCGCTCCCGGTCGCGGAGAGCGGCCAGGCGACGAGCAACGACGCGAACAGATAGCCGCCGACTTGCGACGCGAAGAACACGACCGCCGTCCGGCGCCAGCCGGCCACCACCTCGAAGGGCGCGACGCCGATCAGAACGAGGAACGTGATCGTTACCAGCATCCAGGGATAGAGCGCAAACGGGATGTTGGTGATCAGCGTGTCGAAGCGGCCCGCCCGAAGCGGGTCGAGACCGTAGCCGACGTCATTCAGAAGGGAATGGCCAGCAATGCTGTGCGTCAGCGAGCCACTGATCGCGTTGGCGACGAACATCGTCGCCAACAGGCTGGTGGTGAACGGCAACAGCCATCGGCGCGCACGACCCAACTCGATGAACCGCGTGGCTCCGGCGCTTGCTTCACGCCAGGCCTGTTCGATCATGTCGTGCCACCCCCCGTAGTGATCGGCTGTCCGGTTACCGATGCGGCGTTATTCGCGGTTGCGGGGAAGTGTTGATTGGCGTATTCGAGCGCGTCGAGAAGGTGCGTCTTCCAGAACTCCCAGCTGTGGCCTCCCGCTGCGAAGAGAGTCCGATGGTCGATCTTGCTCTGGGTCAACTTCGCATCGAATGCGTTGGTGTCGGCGACCCCTTGCCCCTCGTCGAGCCCTTCCATGAGGAGGATATGCATAGGCTGTGCCAGGGAATGAACCTGGGAGATCGGGCTGTTGGCGCTTCGGGCAGCGTCGCTTCCCCAGATATCATGGCCGTCGTACGTGTTTGTCGGCTTGAAGTAGCCCGAGAGCGAGAAGGCCACCCCGAACGTTTCGGGGTGGTGGAGGGCGATGTTGATCGACCCATACCCGCCGGACGAGAGCCCGCCAATGGCGCGTGCGTCGCGCCGCGCGATTGTGCGGTATTGCTGGTCGATCACGGGAATCAGGTCGTCGATAATGGCGGCCTCGACGCGCTCGCCAGTCACTGGCGAATTACCCCATTGCGTGTCGTGGTGGGGATCTCCGAGCGAGCCGTCTGGCATGACGATGATGACCGGACGGATGGTGCCGCTGCGGATCAGCGCGTCGGCCGTCTGATCGGCCGACGCGCCATCGACCCAGTCTCCACATCCACCGGGCGAGCCGTGCAGCAGGAAGACCACAGGATAGCGAGTCTGGGCGAAGCGTGGGTCGTCATAACCAGGAGGCAGGTAGATGCGGAATGCAACGCTCTTGCCGAGTGTTGCGCTGTCAAAGTGTCCATCCTGAACCGCGCCGTTCCCCAGTGTCATCATGTCGATATGGCTTGTCGTCTGGGCGGTTGCGGCCGGCGCGGCGTTAGCCAGCCCACCGGCCGACGGCGGGGTGTTTGCCGGGGGAGTCGACAGCGACTGCAACAACGCCTGCTCGTGGGAGCGGCCCCAGTCTGGAAGACGGCGATAATGGATGTAGCGATCCCACCCCTGGGTGTAACCCCAGATGCCGAGTAGCAACCCAGCGACCGAGACGACACTCAGGAGGACTGCCGCCCGCCGGAGCCAGCGCCTATGGTGATGGACGGTGTTGTGCTTCCTGCGCATCGCGATGGTTCTCCGTGTCCAGGTGTCATGGCGGCCGGCCGGGCGTTGAGGTCGCGCAATCCGCATCGCGATGGTGGCAACGTCCCGGTTCGGCCCCCAGGTCTATCGAGCCCCGTCTCCCGGTGGAGGCATTCCGACGATATTGGGCTGACATGAAGCCGACATGAAATGAACCTGAAAGCATGTCGAATGTGCTAGCCAGCGACGGGTCGCCGACACACGCGGAGTACACTGGGGGCGCGGATTCGGTGGCGCGAGAGGACAGTACTTGGCATCGCAGACGATCCTGGCGGCCGCGCCCGACCTTGATACGCGCAAGCACCTTGTGGGGCTGACCGGCGCAGACGTCGAGGACCGGCGGGCGCGCGGCGCGGTCAACACAGTCAAGCCTCAGAGCAGCCGCTCCTACCGCCGCATCCTCTTCGAGAACGCGATCACCTTCGTCAATGTTCTCCTCTACGTCATCGTCGGCTTCCTGCTCGCCCTCGGCCTCTACGGCGATGCCTTTATGACAGCGATCCTCGTCGTGGCTAATGTCGTTATCGGCTCGTTCCAGGAGGCGCGGGCGAAGCGAAAGCTGGACAAGATCGCGTTGCTGACCCGGCCGGTCGCGACGGTGCTGCGCGACGGTGTCGAGCGCCAGATCGAGCCGGGCGAGATCGTCGTCGATGATCTGCTTCTCGTCGGGCCGGGGGATCAGGTGCTGGTCGACGGATCGATCGTTCTCTCGACGTCGGTAACAATGGACGAGTCGCTGCTGACCGGCGAGTCCGACCTCGTCCCGAAGAACGTCGGTGATCAGGTCTATTCCGGCAGCTTCTGCATGACGGGTGGTGGGATCTATCGGGCCGAGAAGGTCGGCGCAGCCAGCATGGCGCAACGCATCACCGAGCAGGCCCGCGCCCACCGCGCAGCCAAGACACCTCTCCAGCGTGAGGTGACGCTGGCGATCCGGATCATGTTGTTTCTGATGCTGTTACTGGGCGTCCAGGTCGCCGACACGTTCCGGCAGATCTACACCCATGTGCCGATGACCGAATCGGTCCGTGCCGCGGCGGTCATCGTTGCGCTCATCCCGCAGGGGCTGATTTTCATGGTTACCGTGTCCTACGCAATGGCAGCGGTGCGGATGTCGGGCAAGGGGGCGCTGATCCAGCGCATGAACGCGGTCGAATCTACCAGCCAGGTCAATATCCTCTGTCTGGATAAGACCGGCACGCTGACGACCAATGAGCTGCAGGTCCGCGAATTTGCGCCGATCGGGCTGGATGAGCCGGCGCTGCGGCGCGCGCTGGGCGACTTCGCCGCCAGCGCTAGCTCTGGTAACCGCACGAGCAACGCGATCCGCACTGCCTGCCCGAGCGAGGGCCGCCCGGTTCTTGCCGAGACCCCGTTTTCCTCCGACCGTAAGTGGAGCAGCGTTGCCTTCGACGATGGCGTCTGGGTCCTGGGCGCGCCGGAGATGCTGCTGCCAGCGCTCGTCGATGGGGCGGAGATCGCGTCGCGCGTCAGCGCGTGGGCCGATCAGGGATACCGGGTACTGTTGTTTGCCCATGCCGCCACCGGCGCAACATTGCCGGATCCGGCTGGGTCGCCCGAATTGCCGGCAGGCCTCGAGCCAGTGGGACTGATCAGTATCAGCGACGAGCTGCGCCCTGAGGCGCGAAGCACGATTGCCGAATTTGCCGCTGAGGGCATCGCGCTAAAGATCATCTCCGGCGATAACCCGACTACCGTCGCGGCGCTGGCGAAGCAGGCAGGCATGCCGGGCGATCTCGCTGCCTGCTCGGGCCTCGACCTCGACGGGATCAGTGATAGCGACCTTGACGAGCTGGCCCAGCGCACGACCGTCTTCGGACGCGTCTCTCCGCAGCAGAAGGAGCGCATCATTCGAGCGCTCCGCCGTGGCGGCGATCACGTCGCGATGATCGGCGATGGCGTAAACGATGTGCTGGCGCTGAAGCAGGCGAATCTGGCGATCTCGGTTCGCAGCGGCAGTCAGGTCGCGCGGAGTGTGGCCGATATCGTCCTGCTCGACGACTCATTCGCGGCGTTGCCCGCAGCCTTTCGCGAAGGGCAGCGCATTCTCAAGGGGATGCAGGACATCATCCGTCTGTTCCTCATCCGCGCGCTCTACACGTCGTTGCTGATCTTCGGCGCGACCCAGCTGCGTGTCGAGTTCCCGACGACGCCGAAGCAGAGTGGCCTCATCGCGATGCTGACGGTTGGCATCCCCGTGCTGTTCCTGGCGCTCTGGGCAAAGCCCGGCGTCACCCCTCGGCGGCTGATCCCCTCCTCGGGTTACTTCGTGGTGCCGGCCGGTGTCAGCATTGCCATCGCTGGCCTGACCATCTATGCGGCGATTCTGTCGTTGGGCGGCAAGCCCGAGGAGGCGCGGACGGCGATTACGGTGACGTCGATCGCCTGTGGGCTGCTGTTGTTGCCGTTCCTCTCGCCGCCGTCACCGGCCTGGGTTGGTGGCGACGAGCTGACTGGCGACCGGCGGCCGGCGCTGCTGGCCGGCGCGATCCTGGTGTTGTTCGTCGCCGGGATGTTTGTCGGGCCATTGCGCGATTTCTACGAGCTGATTCACCTGCCGCTGTCGATCTACGTATTGATCGGGTTCGTTGTCATCGGTTGGGCGTCACTTCTGCGCTTCGTCTGGCGGCTGCAGCTGCTGCCACGCTCTGTCGCGGCAGTGAGCCGCTGGATCGCATCGATCCGCGGCTGGTTCCGTCGCGTGTTCAGGCGCGAGGAACCAGCCGCGACAGGCAGCGGCAATTGAGCGCGAGACCATCGGAATAGCTGTAGGCCAGCGCGTCGCCTACTGCTGTGCGATCTGGTCCCAGTTCGCCAACTGCTCCTTGGCTGCGCCGAGCAGGTCCGCGTCGGTCATCAGGTCGAACGCGGTCAGCGCCATCGCCTTCGATACCTTGATGAGCTGGTCGTAGCCAAATTCAGAGCACGACGCGTCGACTACCTCCTGCGAGTGACCCGGCATTGGCTCATGGCTGATGATGAAGTTGCCCGTCACCGATGGAGCTTTGTAGCTGACGTTGCCGAAGTCGGTCGAACCCATCCCGCGTCGCGAGCGAGGCGGCTGGATCTCGAGCCCGACCTCTTTCATGTTCTCGAGATAGCGGGCGGCAACGATATAGTTTGTCCGCATGTCGTAGAACGTGTTGCCGCGGGTGAGCTTCATCTCGCAGCCGGTCATCAACGCTGCGCCCTCGGCCACCTTGTCGAACTTCTCCATCAGCGCGTCAAGACCCTCGATCGACTCCGAGCGCACTTCGATGAACGCCGACGCGTAGTGTGGAATGACGTTTGCCATGTCGCCGCCATGGGTGATGATGCCGTGGATCCGCGTGTCCATCGTGACGTGCTGGCGCAGCGCGTCCAGCCCGGTGAAGAGCTTGATCACGGCGTTGAGCGCGTTGATGCCGTTGTACGGATCGGCGGCGGCGTGGGCCGGCTTGCCGAAGTACTCGACCTTCGTCCCCACCAGCGCCAGGCTTGTGCCGTCGGGATAGCTCAGTGGCACGCCCGTGCGGTCGCCGTAGTGCACCATCAGCGCGGCGTCGACATCATCGAAGACGCCCGCGTCGACGAGGTCGATCTTGCCGCCGGTGGTCTCCTCGGCCGGCGTCCCGACGATCTGGAAGATGCCGTTGATCTCTGGCATCACCGCCTGCAGCCCGATTGCCGAGGCCAGCCCGCTGCCGGCGATCAGGTTATGGCCGCAGCCATGCCCGA
>CALMXF010000234.1 GCA_937870985.1 uncultured Chloroflexota bacterium | reverse complement strand
GCTCAACCGCGCCGGCGCGGTCGTCCGCGACTCGAAGCAGCTAAGCGCCGCTCAACGCTCGCGAGTCGTCGAAGTGGTGCAGGGGTTGGGCATCCCGATGGCAATTTCGGAAGTGTCGGTCGAGATCATTGACCAGGTCGGCGTCGGGCGGGCGAACAAGCTCGCTTTGCGGGAGGCGGCGAGCACGGTTCGCCCCGGTGTCGACCATGTCCTCGTCGACGCATTCGAGGTGCCGGGTCTGAACTGTACGCACGACGCGATCGTCCACGGCGATAGCGTGTCGCTGTCGATCGCGCTGGCTTCGATCATCGCTAAGACGCATCGGGATCAGATCATGACGGAGATGGCCGAAGAGTGGCCCGTGTACCAGTTCCAGCTACATAAAGGGTATGGAACCGCGGCGCACCGGCTGGCGCTCGCTACCTACGGCCCGACCCCGCATCATCGCACCTCCTTCGCTCCGGTTGCGGAATCCTTGGCCGATGTCGTCGCGAACTGAGTCCGGCGCGGCGGGCGAGGAGTACGTCGCGGGTTGGCTGAGTCGCCAGGGTTATCGAGTGATCGGGCGCAACGTGCGCTACCGAGGGGGCGAGCTCGATATCGTTGCGGTCGATGGCGACGAGCTGGTATTCGTCGAGGTTCGCGTCCGCACCGGTCTGCGATACGGGAGCGCCGCCGAATCAGTCGACGCCCGGAAGCTGGCGACGCTGATGCGCACAGCCGAGCAGTATCGCGAACGACAACCGGACGTGGCCGAGATGATCTGGCGCGTCGACCTCGTGGCGATCACCCTGCGACCGAACGGCTCGGTTGCGTCGCTCGATCATCATCAGAATCTCACGTTGGACTAACGATCGTTGCCGTCTGGTGGCGACGCTTCGAAGGAGGGTTTCGGTGAGTGAGTCGGTGACCGAGCATCGAAGGAATGCACCGGGGAGCGTCCGCTGCGTCGTTGTCACGGTGAGCGACACGCGAACCGCTGAGACCGACCGGAGTGGCCAGATCATGCGCGTTCAGCTCGAATCTGGAGGGCATCGGATCGTCGGCTACCACATCGTCCGCGATGAGCCTGCGGAGATCGAGGCGTTGCTGGATCGCTACTCAATGGATCCGGAGTGCCAGGCGGTGTTGTTCAACGGGGGAACCGGGATTGCCAGTCGCGACACGACCTTCGACGTGATCTCTCGTCGTCTTGAGAAGACACTTCCGGGGTTCGGAGAGATCTTCCGGATGCTGTCGTTCGACGAAATTGGCGCTGCCGCGATTCTCTCGCGAGCAACGGCCGGCGTATTGCACGGCACGCTGGTCGTCTCGACGCCCGGCTCGTCGAATGCAGTCGCGCTGGCAATGGATCGGCTGATCGTGCCAGAGTTGGCTCATATCGTTTTCGAGATCGGTAAGTAGCGGCCGGCCGACCCGACGCGGATGCTTTGCTATCATCGTGCGATGCCAGCAGCTGGGTTGGCGGCGAACGATCCTGGAGTGACTGATGAACGATCCAGTCCTGTCGGAGGAAGGCGGCGAACGTCGCCGTCCGCAGCGGTCGGCACAAGTCCTGAAGGGCATGCGCGATTTTCTGCCCGAGCGGATGCTGCTGCGCCAGCACATCATCGGTGTGCTTCGTGGTGTCTTCGAGCGGCATGGATTCGAGCCGATCGATACGCCGGCACTGGAGTATTACGAGAGTCTCGCTGGCAAGTATGGCGAAGACGAGCGGCTCATTTATCACTTTGAGGATCACGGCGGGCGCGAAATCGGCCTACGTTACGATCTGACCGTCCCGCTTGCGCGGTTTGTCGCGGTGCATCGAAACGAGCTCGTGTTTCCGTTCAAGCGATATCACATCGGCCCGGTCTGGCGGGCGGATCGACCGCAGAAGGGCCGTTACCGAGAGTTCTGGCAGTGCGACGCCGATATCGTCGGCACGAGCTCGATGATGGCAGATGCCGATGTCGTCTCGATCGTGATCGAGGCGCTACGTGGCGTCCAGATGCCGAATTTCGTGGTTCACATCAACCACCGCAAGCTTCTCGAGAGCTTCGCGCTCTACGCCGGGGTGTCGGCGTCGCAGGCGCCCGGCGTCTATCGGGCAATTGACAAGCTAGCCAAGATCGGTGACGACGGAGTGATCGGGGAGCTGGAGGCGACCGGCGTAGATCGCGGCATCGCGCGTCGGATCGTGGACCTGGTCTCAACATCAGGCTCACCCGATGCGGTGCTCTCAATGGTCTCTGAGCGGCTCTCAGGGATCGAGCTGGCCAGGGAGGCGATCTCCGACCTGGAGGATCTTTTCGAGTTTCTGGCTGCTCTTGGCGCGCCACCAGAGCACTACGTGCTCGATCTCGCGTTGGCGCGAGGCCTGGAGTACTACACCGGGCCGGTGTTCGAGACGACCGTTGAGGAGCCGAAGATCGGGTCGCTCGGAGGAGCCGGCCGTTACGACGGACTCGTCGGGATGTTCTCGGGACGCGACATCCCGGCAACCGGCATGTCGCTCGGGCTTGACCGTATCGTTGATGTTGTCGTAGAGCTTGGGCTTCTGGCCATTCCGCCGACGATATCGAGTGTCTTCGTGACGCTGTTTGACGAGGGAAGCACCGCCGAGTCGCTGTCGATTGCGTCACGGTTGCGGGCGGCGGGCATTCCGACCGAGGTTTCGATGGAGGAAAGCCACGATCTTGGCCGGCAGCTTCGCTATGCCAGCCGCCGCAAGGTTCCGTTTGCGATCGTCATCGGGCCCGACGAGATCGGGCGGGGTGTTGTCGTTGTTCGCGATATGTTCAGTGGTGAACAGGCCGAGGTTGCTGACGGCGCACTGGAAGACTACCTGCTGGATCGGCTGGCCGGCCGGGGCTAGCGGGCAGACGGTGACGACGGCGCGGCCTCACAGGCTTCCGGCGCCCGCTGGCCGGAAATGAGCGACTGATACACCGCTAGAAGGTCATCGACACGGTGGCTCCAGTCGAACTCCGCGCGGATCCGCTCGCGGAGTTCGGCGCGGGCCTCGCTGCCGTCGGCAAACGCCGCATCGAGTGCCGCGATGAGCCCGTCTATGTCGCCCGGCTGGAACAAGTGACCAAGCCCGCCCAGGATCGCGCGGTTGGTTGGCGTGTCCGTCGCGACGGTCGGCAATTCCATCGCCATGTAGTTGAAGATCTTGCCGTTGCTTTCGGTCGTCGAGAGCTTCGGCGCAATGGCGATATCCCCCGCGGCAAGGAGTGCTGGAGCGTCCTCATAGAGAATCTTCCCGGGGAAGATGACGCGATCGGCGATGCCCCGCTCCTTCGCATGATGTGCGTAGATCTCCGCCCCCGGATACCCGGCGACGATGAAGTAGACATCGGGATGGCGTGGAAGATAGCTGGCGGCGGCGTCGATCAGCAACGAGGTGCCCTGGTACTCTGCGAGCAACCCGAGGTAGACAACAACGCGCGCGCCGGGAGGGATTCCGAGTTGCTCACGGATCGCGCGCCCGCCAGCGCTGGCTGCCATCGGATCGAATCGAGCAAGGTCAACGGCATCGGGTATGTCACGAATTCGAGACGGATCGAGTCCGCTGCATTCGAGATAGCGCCTCGCCGCGACACCGCTCGGGACAACCGAGTCCGCGATCCGATCGATCCGCCGTTCGATCCGTCGAAAGAAGCGTTCGCGCAGGCCATGCTTGCGAATGAATCCGTGATCGAGCATCTCTTCAGTTAGCGACCCTTGATAGTCGAACACCACTGGCCGGCGCGCGAGCCGGCCAAGGACACCACCGATCAGAGCACCCTCGTGGAGGTGACTATGAATAACATCGGGGCGGAATGCCACCAGTTGACGCAGTGTCTCGGCGAACAGGGCAAGATCAAGATAGGCCTTGTGTCGTGAGCTACCCACCTCGGCCCGCTTGAGCCAGGGCACGTCCACTGATCGACGGATATCAATCCCGGGAAGGTTGCGACCGTTGTGGTACGTGCACAGTCGGACGCGATGGCCCAGGCGCTGCAGGGCGGTGATTTCCTCCAGGATGCGGACGTGACAACCGTAGTCCGCGAAGAACGACGTCGGCGCGATCATCAGGATGCGTAACGATCGTGGCGGCGGCGTGCAGCTTCGTGTTTTCATCGGCCCAATTGTAACGGACGAATCGTGGGAATCCTGCCGTAGCGTCATCCGATCCAGGAGGCTGCCTGACGCGAGGGAGGACCGCCCGTCACGGCTGGTCCAATGCGCCCGGAGCGGTTCACCGCCGGCAACACGATCGGTCGGATACCGAGTTGCGCGCGATACCGGTGGTGGTGACCTGGTCACGCTTGTCTTGCGTCCGCTAGACAGGGAGACAAAAGTCACTGACAATGAGTCTCGCGACACGATATAGAGCCTCTGGGGGTTCTGGCGATACGAGATCGGCAGGGGGGCTTCGCAAGTGCGCGACGAATCAGTCGAGCGAATTTGGGTGCGCCCGCGCGTTATGGGGTGCGGTAACCCGGCCGGGCCAGGGTCGGTTGTTCCCGGGGCTATTGGCCAGATGGATTTCCGCGGCCACGCGGCCCTGTTGCATGCGGAGATCACTGTCGTGCGTCGGCCGGCCGCCCGTCTTCCGACTGCCATAGCCCGCCCGGACCCGTCGCGATCGGGACCGCCTCCCTGACGACCGTGTGAATGCCTGCTGGATTCACCGATTGCCATCTTCGACGAGAAGAGCGTGAGATGCTTCAACAGAATCTTCTGTACTTGTTCCTTATTCTCGGCGCGATCTGGACCGCCATCTGGTTAGCGATCGTCTTCAGCGTTGGGCGGGTCGCGCCGGAGCCAGCGATCAATGCGAAGACCGCAATGCTGCGGAAACGTCTCGTCTTCCCGATCGGCGTGGTGTTGCTGGTCGGTCTGGCGGTTTCCATGTACTGGATGCCATACCCTAGTGTCCGCGGGCGAACCCTCGGCCAGCCCGAGATGACCGTCAAGGTCTCTGCCGTCCAGTGGGCCTGGGATATCGGTGAGAAACAGCTCCCTGCCAACACCCGGATCGAGTTTGAGCTCACGACGGTTGATGTCAATCACAACTTCGCGATCTACAGTCCGGACGGCGTGTTGCTGACGCAGGCGCAAGTGATGCCGGGTTACACGAACAAGCTCATCTTCGAGTTCGACAAGCCCGGCACGTACACGGTTCGCTGCCTGGAGTACTGTGGCATATGGCACCAGATCATGGTCGCCGTGCTCACCATCGTCTAGCCGCGATCGAAGACACGAAGGAGCCAGGCGCTGTGAATGCACGTCCGCTTGAATCCCCGGCGTACAGCCAGACGGACCGAGCAGTACTCCGGGTTGCCCTGATATATATGCTGAGCGGTTTCGTCATATTCCTCTTCATGGGTCTGCTTGGGTTGCTGATGCGTCTGCACCATGCAGGATGGTATGTCCTCTCACCCGACTGGTTCTATCGGATCATGACCATTCACGGCACTGGGATGGTTGCCGGGATGTTGCAGGCCGCGATGGGCGCGATGGCCGCCGCTCTGAGCCGATCGGTGAAGCTGAGTGTTCGCTGGTTGTGGGCAGCCTACTTCGTCTATTCACTGAGCGTTGCCTTCCTGCTCTATGCGGTGCTGATCGGCCGTTTCGCCGGCGCATGGACGGTGCTCGACCCACTCCCGTTCAGCGGGAGAACCTGGGACGTGTGGGCGGGCGCGATGATGTACATCGGCGCGTTGTGCATCGGGCTCGGATTCGCTATCTACTGTCTCCATGTGTTCCTCACGCTCCGGCGCAAGTACGGTGGCATCGGAACGGCACTCGGCTGGCGATACCTGTTTTCGCGCGGCCCTGCCGCCGCTGACCTGCGCGTGCCGCAACCGGTCGAGCTGGCTGCGATGGCGGTCTCGATCGTCGGGATGATCACCGGGCTCGTCGGGGCTGCTGTTGTGTTGCCTCTGCTTGCAGATGCGGCAGGCTGGATCGCGCCTATCAATAAGCTCTACTCAAAGAACTTCCTGATGTTCTTCGGCCATGCGGTTGCCAACTTGACGATCTATCTCGCAGTCGGGGTGGTGTATGCGCTTATCCCGATCTTCACCGGACGTGGTGGGCACACGTCGAAGCTCATCGTGCTTGCCTGGAACCTGACGATTGTGCTTGTGATGACTCCGATCTCCCACCATCTCTACCAGGACTTTTCGCAGCCGATCGGTCTGCAGATTCTCGGACAGGTCGCCTCCTGGTCGATCGTGCCTGAGGTGCTGCTGATCACGATCATCGGTAGCCTGTCGCATATCTATCGCAGCGGGATGCGTTGGTCTGTGCCGTCGATCTTGATCGTGACAGGCTTCTGGGGGTGGGTACTCGGCGGAATAGCGGCGGTGATCGATGCTGCGATTCCGGCGAATAACGTCATGCACAACACACTCTGGGTGCCGGGGCACTTCCATACGTACTATCTGCTCGGAGTCACCAGCTTCGTCTGGGCGTACCTCTATTATCTGATCGGCGACCTGGGCGACGTCCACGAATGGGCGAGCTCGAAGATCGCTGCCTGGCTCTACGGTGTCGGCGGCGTCGGGTTCGTGCTCATGTTCTTCTTCGCGGGTGCGGATAGCGTGCCCCGTCGCTACGCGGTCTATCTCTCCGGGTGGAAGATCTACGCGGAGATCGCGGTCCCATTTGTGGTGCTGATCGGGATCAGCCTCCTCTGGCTGATGGCCGACATGTCTCGTGGGATCGGGCGGGCCTGGCAGGCGATCAGCTCCGCGGAGACCCGACAAACGCCATGATGACGAGGACCGATCCGGAGGTGCAGGTCGCGGCGCGTATCGCGCGCCGCGACACGCGGCCACGGGAGTGGATTGCTCTGATCGGCGGAATCGCCGTCGTTCTGATCATGAATTCGCCGCCCGTCGATACGGCTGTCGATCGTTCGTTCTCTTCCCACATGCTGCAGCATATGATCTTGATGAACGTCGCGGCGCCGCTGATCGCGATCGCATGGCCGCTTCTGTTTCGAGCCTGGTCATCGTCTCGAATTGTCAGTGGGCTGAACGCGCTGGCCCGGCCAGCGCCGGCACTCATACTGTCGTCGGGCGCGCTCTGGTTCTGGCATGTGCCTGCGATCTACAACGCTCAATTGTCCAATGGAAGGATTCACGCGGTCGAGCACATGCTCTTCATCGGGGCGTTCGTTCTCTTCTGGCGTCCACTCGTCGATGACAACATGAGCCTCGGGTATCTGAAAGCGAACGGGCAGCGCGTGCTGTATCTGACGATCAGCATGCTCGCGTCCGGGTTGCTGGCCGCGGTGCTAACCTTTTCTGGCCACGCCTTCTATCCGCATTACGCTGCCGCGTCGTTCGGTGGCCGCTCGCCGCTGGCGGACCAGCAGCTTGGCGGCGCCATCATGTGGCTGGGTGGGACGATTGCCGGGGTCTTGGCCGCCATCATTACGATGCGCGAGGAACCGTGACGCGAGCGGAAGACCACGGCATAACGAGCCTTCCGGGCAGGTATCTCAACTGACATGCAGTCGGCGATCAGTACGCTGCTGCTGCGGCGCGCCGGCCGTTGCGCTGTCTGGTTCGCGTATCGATGCCGACTGTCTCACGGCTCTTGACGACCCCAACGGTCTATCGGATAGTGGTTGCTTGTGTCTAGCTCGGCACCCGGTCAATCGGCTCAACCACGGGAGGGTGGGAACGGTCCATGTCCAGTAGCGTAACTGCGGCTTCTCAGGGTGAGACAGAACCCGTCGCGGAGGACTTCCAACGTGTCATGGTTGTCGTCGCTCATCCTGATGACGCCGAGTTCTCGTGCGCAGGATCAGTCGCGAAGTTCACCGGCGAGGGCAAACACGTCGTCGTTGTCCTGTGTACCTCTGGTGACAAGGGCACCGCGCGGCGAGACATCTCGTCACCAGAGCTCGCTGCGCTCCGAGAGGGCGAACAGCTCGAAGCCAGCAGGCGGCTCGGCGTGGCGGAGACGGTGTTTCTCCGCCTCGGAGATGGAGAGCTGACGCCGGACATCAGCTTCCGCGAAAAGATCGTCCGGCAGATTCGAACACACCGTCCGGATGTGTTGATTACTCACGATCCGTTTCGCCCGTATGCGCTGCACCCGGATCATCGAGCGGTCGGGATCACTGCGGTGGACTCTGTTTACCCCACCGCCCGGGATCCGCTGTATTTCCCGCAGCACCTGCAGGATGGGCTCGAACCGCATAAGGTTGTCGAGTTGTGGCTGTATGGGTCTGAGGCGCCGGACCGGTTCATCGACATCAGCCAGACCTTCGATGCGAAGATTCATGCGCTGCGGGCGCACGTGAGTCAGGTGGGCGCCGGAGAGACACTCGCGCAACGGATGCGCGAACGGGCAGAGGACGTTGGCCGGCAGGCTGAGCTTCCCATGGCGGAGGCGTTCAAGGTCGTGAAGATGCGCCGATAGCGGGGCGTGAAGCGGGGCGGGGAGGGCAATGACAGATAATTCGATCGTTCGGGAGAAGCTGGCACAAGCGGTCGAGGTGCTCGAAGAGGAGGGCGTCGATCTGTGGATGATCGTCGCTCGCGAAAGCGATGTTCTCGGTGATCCGAGCATGCCGCTGGTTGTCGGCACCAGCGTTACCTGGGAGTCGGCGTTTCTCATCTCGCGAACTGGCGACCACCGCGCGATCGTCGCGGTCGGGGATGTGGAGAACATTCGTCAGACCGGCGCTTGGGACAACGTCGTCGGATATGTCGAGGGGATCTCGGGCGAGCTGATCAGGGCGTTTGATGAGCTCCAGCCGAACATGATCGCTCTGAATTACTCGATCGATAACTATATGTCCGACGGGGTCACGCATGGGATGTATCTCCTGCTCGAGGAGATGCTTCGTGACACTCCCCACTGGGCGAAGGTTCAGTCGTCGGGTGAAATCCCGACGAAGGTGCGAGCTCGCAAGTCACCGGCGGAACTAGAGCGGATTCGGACCGCCGTCCGGACCACGGAGCGGATCTGGGAGGCGTTGGAGGCCTGGCTACGACCCGGGCTGACCGAGCGTCAGATCAGCGAGTACATGCACGGGCAACTCGACGAACGCCGAATCGGCTCGTCATGGGACTGGAACTACTGCCCAGGCGTTACGGCCGGCCCGGACTCGCCACGCGGCCACGTCGGGCCGACGGATGTCGAGACACGCGCGGGCCAACTTCTCAGTATCGACTTCGGTGTCCGAGAGGATGAGTACTGCTCGGACCTGCAGCGGACCTTTTACTTCCTGAAGCCGGGCGAAACCGAGGCGCCAGACGATGTGAAGCGCTACTTCGCGATCGTTGACCGTTGCATTCAGGATGCCGCCGCATTTGTTCGACCTGGCGTCATGGGCTGGGAAGTCGATGATGTCGCCCGGAGAATCTTCGCGGAAGCGGGCCTGGAAGAGTGGCAATACGCGCTTGGCCACCAGATGGGACGTGCCTGCCACGATGGCGGCACGGTGCTCGGGCCGCGCTGGGAGCGGTACGGCCAGCGTCCATACGGGAAGCTCGAAGTGGACGAGGTCTACACCCTCGAGATCGGCTGTCTTGTGCCTGGCTATGGGGTGGTCAGCCAGGAGGAGGACATCATCGTGACAGCCGATGGCTGCGAGTTCCTCGCGGCGCCCCAACGTAAGGTCATCCTTATCCCATCGTAGCGCCTGGAAGCGATTGAGAACGGCGCCGCGCCCGGATTGCTCGGGCCGGCGTCGTTCTTCGTATCCTTACGCCGCGCGGGTGGATCGCCCGCGCTGGATGAACCTGCGGTGACGGGAACTCGAGTTGGCGACGCACAAGCGTAAACCATTGCCGATCGCCAGCGCCGGCCGTCTTGTTCGGCCGGGAAACAGTCGCGCCCGGAAGGCCGATGCCACAGGGGGCGCCTCGCGCCTTCAGGTCGTCGTTCACGATGGACTTCGCTGGATCGATATTCGAAAGCCGGGACCGCAGGAGATCGAGTACCTGCGGAACGAGTTCGGGTTTCACGAGCTACTTCTCGATGATGTGATAAGTCGCACCCAGCGCCCGAAGATCGATATCGACGATGACTACGCCTTTCTGGTGATGCATTTTCCCGTGCATAACAAAGAGACGCGGGTGACCACCGCGTCGGAGGTGGATTTCTTCGTCGGGCGCGACTATGTGATCACCGCGCACGATGGCGTGCTTCGCCCGCTTGGTGGGATGTTCGATCAGGCAGCCAAGTCTGAAGATGCCCGCGAGGCGATGATGAGCCAGTCGCCATTGCATCTGCTCTACTACGTCATCGATCGGCTGGTGGACTACTGCTTCCCGATCGTGAATCGCTTGTCCGAGCGGATCGAAACCATCGAAGACGCAATCTTCAATAGCTCCGGTCTGCGGACGGTGCAGGAGATCTCCGTAGTTCGACGCGATCTGATCGCGCTCCGACGGATCATGAAGCCGCAACTGGCCATAATCTCGCAGCTCGAGCATCGGGGCCTGCCCGTGGTTCGCAGCGATATTGAGGCCGATGTCTACTTCGGCGATGTCGCCGACCATCTGGCGAAGATCTGGGACTCGCTCGATGACCTGAAAGAAGTGCTGGACGGGCTGAGTGACACGTTCGATTCGCTCGCTTCGCATCGCCTGAACGAAGTCATCAAGGCGCTAACGGTCATCTCAGTGATCATCCTCCCCTTAACGCTGATCACAAGCATCTTCGGGATGAATGTGCCGTTGCCATATGAGCATTCCCCATACGCGCTTGTCATTATCTCCGCGTTGATGTTGGCGATCATCGTGGGAATGATCCTGGTGTTCCGGATGCGCCGATGGATCTGAGCCGGGAGCCGATTGCCCGGCGCGAACCACTGCCCACGACAGTGTTGGCGATGCTCGCGGTTGCCGTCGGGGCACTGGCCGGCGGAATGGTTGTGGTTGCCGGCCTGCCGTTCGCCGCGATCTTTGCGATCCTGCCGGCAGTTGCGCTGGTCATGCTCCGCAGTATCTGGGTCGGGCTAGCCGGAGTGCTTGTCGTCATCTACGTCGTGCCGTTTGCCGTCGTCCCGATCGGCGGTCCGATCACGCCGACGCTCCTTGAGCTTGCGCTGGCGTATTTCCTTGTTGCCGGCGTCGCTATCGCAGCGTTGGATCGCCGGGTGAGCCTCGCAATTGGATGGCCCGAGGCGCTGGTGGCGCTTCTGGTCGGGATTACTGTGCTCGCGTTCTTGCTTGGGCTTGGTCGAAACTACACGACCCAGACCGTCCACGACTTCGGCCGTTTTGTCCTCGCGATTGCCACGTTCTATCTGGTCCGCCAGTTGATCCGCTCGCCGAGCGACGGTCGGCTGCTCGTCGTGCTGCTGATCGTTGGGTCGGGCATTGCAGCAGGGATCGCCCTGATTCTCTACGCAGGTGGGCCATTCGTGACGCTCCGCATCCTCGGCCGCCTCGTGCCGTATGGGTATCCGGCGGCGGATATCGTCCGTTACATCGAGGACAATCCGGCTCGGGCGATGCGGGCGACCGGCACGAGCGTCGATCCGAATGCGTTCGGCGGGATGATGATGGTTGGCTTTTTGCTGGCGATGACTCAGACGCTCACGCCAAGTCGCGCGATTCCGGGCTGGTTGGCCGGCAGCGTGACGGCGCTGACCGGCGCGGCGCTTCTGCTGACTTACTCGCGGGGCGCCTGGGTCGGAGCGGCGTTTGGTGTCGGGTTTGTCCTGTTGTTTCGACGCCGCTGGTTGATCGCGCCACTCGGGCTGATGGCCGCAGCGGTCATTACGCTTGGGTTCGGGGGTGGCTTTGTCAACCGGCTGTGGCAGGGATTTACCGCACAGGATCCCGCGACCAAGTTGCGCCTGCGGGAGTATCAGAACGCCTGGGACATCATTCGCAGGCATCCATGGATTGGAGTCGGGTTCGGCGACGCGCCATCGGTCAACCAGCAGACGGGCGTTTCCAGCGTCTATCTCTTGATCGGCGAACGAATCGGGGTGATTGGGCTCAGTGTGTTTCTCATCATTGTGGCGGTCGTTGCATGGCGCGGGTTGCGGGGCGTTGTCGGACGCAGAGGGCCGGACGTAGATGTTCTGCTGGGCCTGGAAGCCGCGTTTCTGGCCCTGCTGGCGGTGGCATTCGTCGATCACTACTTTTTCAATCCCCAGTTCTCTCACACGGTCGCGCTGTTCTGGATCGTTGCCGGCGGGATCATCGCGCTCGAATCACTTGCGGCTACTCGTCCGGCAGATGACGGGGTATCCTCGGAGTCAGGTTAAATGGGCTGATCGCGGAGCGACGTGCCGCTATCTGGAGGGACAGGGACATGGCAACTCGGCCACTCGGTGGTGTTCTCGCGCCAATCGCGGCGCTCTATGGCGCAGATGGCGAGCTTGATCTCGACAACTACGCGAAGAATGTCGAGTGGTACGCAAACAGCCCGCTCGATGGCATTGTTGTCATGGGGTCGAATGGCGAGTCTGCGCTGCTGGACGAGGACGAGAAGCTACGCCTGATCGACACAGCGACGAGGACGATCGGTGGTCGGAAGCTCGTGCTGGCCGGCACTGGCGTCGAATCGACAAGAGCGACGATCCGTCTGACTCGTTCTGCGGCTGAGCTCGGCGCGGACTTTGCGCTTGTCGTCACACCGCACTACTACCGGCCGCGGTACGACGCGGAGGCCTACAAGCGACACTATTACGCAGTCGCCGATGCCTCGCCAATCCCGATTGTCGTCTACATCATGACCGCCTACACCGGCGTGGATCTTCCCGCGTCGACGGTGTCGATGCTCTCTGCGCATCCAAACATCGTCGGCGTCAAGGATAGCGCTGGCAATGCGGTGAAGTTTGCTGAGATGGTTGCTGGCGCCGACGATGAGTTTGCCGTGCTGGCCGGGTCCGCGAACTTTCTGTACCCGGCGCTCTGCCTGGGCGCCAAGGGCGGCATCCTCGCGTTGGCCGACGTCGTGCCGGCAGCTTGCGTTGAGTTGCGTGAGCTATTCGAGGCCGGGAACCACGAGGCCGCGCGCCGGGCGCAGTTCAACCTGCTTGCGCCGAACGCCGCCGTGACGACCCGTTTTGGCATTGCAGGCCTGAAGGCTGCCATGGCTCTCGTGGGGTTGGAGACCGGCGATCCGCGTCCACCGCTGCTACCGGCGACAGACGCAGAGCGTTTTGAGATTCAGCGGATCTTCGAGCAGGCCGGGCTGCTTGCCCGCGTTTGAAATGCTCCCGTTTCCAGCTCAAATCGGGTTGATCGCGGATACACATCTGCTTCGCTCGCGATCGTTGCCGGATTCGCTCATTGATGGACTCGCTCGGTGTGACCTGATCTTCCATGCGGGAGATATCAGCCGGCCGTGGGTGCTTGAGTATCTGACGACGTTGGCGCCGGTATACGCGGTTCAAGGGAACAGCGACGATGACGGTTCCGGCCTGATGGCGACGCTGCCGTTGGAGCGGCTGTTTCGGTGTGGGCCCCACACGATCGGTCTGGTCCACGGCCACGACCCAAGTGGCATAACGCGGATGACCGCCCGAGTACGCGCGGTCGATCGGATGCGCGGGATCGTCGATTGGGTCGTGTATGGCCATAGCCACCGACCGGTCATCGAGCTCGTTGATGGACTCTGGATGATCAATCCGGGCTCGCCAACGCAGCCACGGTGGGCGCCGGCGGCGACCTGGGGCACGCTCGATGTGCGGGATGAGGTGCAGGCTCGGCTGATTCAGGTCTGAGCGAGCGGCAAGGAGCGAGCGGCTCGCGCCTGCGCATCTTTCTAAGTGGATTGTCCCCTGATTTTTCCGCTTTCCCGTTGCATGCATGGCGTCTCAGGCACTATACTAGGGTGCGCTTCGCTGACGGCGTCGGGCCGTCTTTCGGCCTGCCGACTGTTGGCAAATCTTACGCGCAGGGATGGTATATGGAACGTACCGAAAACGAAGGATCCACCCCCATCATGCAGGGGACCGTGGATCTTGACCCGGAAAGCAGCATCGACGACGCCGGACGCGCGTTGATGGAACAGCTCCTGGCGGATCCGACGCATGATTACCATACTTTGAAGTATGGCGACGTGCTCGAGGGCACGATCATGCACCTCGATCGCGAGGAAATCCTCGTCGATATCGGATCGAAGTCCGAGGGAGTGATCCCGTCTCGCGAGTCTTCGACGTTGGGCGATGACGAGCGCAGCGCACTCGTAGTAGGCGGCAGCGTCCTCGTGTTCGTAGTGCAGCCCGAAAACCAGGAGGGTCACGCGGTCGTATCGATCGATCGCGCTCGCCAGGAGAAGAGCTGGCGGATTCTCCAGGAGCAGTTCGAGGCCGGCGACGTTATCGACGCCGAGGTCGTGAACTACAACAAGGGCGGTCTGCTGGTGAACCTCGACGGCGTGCGCGGCTTCGTGCCTGCCTCGCAGGTCACCGAGATTCGCGGTGGCGACGATGCGCAGAAGCAGGCCGATATGGCTCGCCTCATCGGCTCGAAGCTGCAGCTTAAGATCATCGAGATCAACCGACATCGCAACCGGCTGATCCTGTCAGAGCGGCAAGCGCTCCAGGAGCGGCGTGATGTGATGAAGGAGAAGCTGATCCAGGATCTCCGCGAGGGCGAAGTCCGGCGCGGACGAGTGTCCAGCATTTGCGACTTCGGCGCTTTCGTCGATGTCGGGGGCGCGGACGGACTCGTTCACCTGTCGGAACTGTCCTGGAGCCGCGTGCGCCACCCGAGCGAGGTGTTGCACATCGGGCAGGAGATCGACGTCTTCGTGCTCGGCATCAACGCCGACGAGAAGAAGATCGCTCTGTCGATCAAGCGAACCCAGGCTGAGCCATGGAGCCGGGTCGCGGCCAAGTATGAAGTCAACCAGCTTGTGATCGGCACGGTCACGCAGCTTGCCAACTTCGGAGCGTTCGCGCGGATCGAAGACGGCATTGAGGGCCTGGTCCACGTGTCGGAACTCTCCGATCTCCGGATCAGCCACCCACGTCAGCTCGTTCATGAAGGTCAGGACCTCCTCGTGCGGATCATCCGAATCGATCCGCAGCGACGCAGGATGGGCCTGAGTCTCCGACGCGCGCTTGAGGCCACCGACGAAGAAGTCGAAGAGGCGCTCGGCGCTGAGGCTGTCGAGCTCAAGCATCAGCTTCTGGCACTCGAGGTCGAGCCAGATGAGGATGGCGTGCCCGCACAGCGTATCGAACGGGAGCCGTCTCCCGAAGTTGAGGAAACTGAGGAATCCTCGGCTCCGCTGGCTGCAGCGGTTGTGCTGGAGGATGACGAAGAGCCGCAGACCGCGGCAGGGTTGGCGCTGTCGCAGGCATTTGCCGAGGCGGCCGCCGCGGATGAATCCGCATCGAACGATGAAGGCGGCGATTCCACCGCCACCGATGGCGAGCCCGGAGATTCGTCAAGCTAGGCGTCCCTTAGCTCCCGATTCGCCAGAACATGTACCTCACTTCAAGACGCGGCCGGCCCAATCTGGGCCGGTCGCATCTGACTTACTGCCGGGCTACCCTACCCCGGCTCGCTGGCCGGGGACTTGCATCGTCCGGTGTCCAGCAGTAGGCTCGTTGCAGGTAACTACGCTAGTGCGAGCGTTGCCGCGACGAGCGTCGGAATTCGGCGCGCCGATCGCGCCCGATCGTCGGAGACAATCACATGGCAGACAAATTCGAGAAGTTCACAGAGCGCGCGCGCAAGGTCCTGACGTTGGCACAGGAGGAGGCCCAGCGCTTTAACCACAATTACATCGGCACTGAGCATCTCCTGCTTGGCCTGGTCCGCGAGGGTGACGGTGTCGCCGCGCGTGTCCTAAGCAACATGGGTGTCCAGTTGCCAAAGGTACGGTCGGCGGTCGAGTTCATCATCGGCCGTGGCGAGACCGTCATTATGGGCGAGATCGGCCTCACGCCTCGCGCGAAGAAGGTCATTGAGCTTGCCGTCGATGAGGCCCGCAGACTGAACCATCACTACATCGGCACCGAGCATCTGCTCCTCGGTCTCGTCCGCGAAGGCGAGGGCATCGCCGCCGGCGTGCTCGAAAGTCTCGGCGTCAACCTGGAGAAGGTGCGTGCCCAGGTGATGCAAGTCGTCAGCCAGAATGCCGGGTATCAGCAGACCAAGCAGACGACGAAGACGCCCTATCTTGATGCCCTGGGCTTCGACCTGACCGAGGCCGCGCGCCAATCGAAGCTGGATCCGATCATCGGGCGCCAGAATGAGATCGAGCGCGTGATGCAGATCCTCTCGCGCCGGACGAAGAACAATCCCGCGCTCATTGGTGAGCCGGGCGTTGGCAAGACCGCAATTGTTGAGGGCCTGGCCCAGCGGATCATTAGCGGCGACGTCCCCGAACCGCTTCAGAACAAGCGTGTGGTCGCGCTCGATATCGGCGCGCTCGTCGCTGGAACGAAATATCGTGGCGAGTTCGAAGAGCGCTTGAAGAAGATCGTCGGCGAAGTCAAGGAGACCGGCGCGATTCTCTTCATCGATGAGCTGCACACGCTCGTTGGCGCTGGCGCCGCCGAGGGCGCGGTTGATGCCGCGAATATCCTCAAGCCCGCGCTGTCTCGGGGCGAGGTGCAAACGATCGGCGCGACGACACTCGACGAATATCGCAAGTACATCGAGCGTGACGCGGCACTCGAACGCCGGTTTCAGCCGATCCAGGTGCCAGAACCGACGACCGAGGAGACCGTCGCGATCCTGCACGGGATCCGCGAACGATACGAAGAACACCACAAGCTCAAGATCACAGACGCCGCGCTGGAGTCGGCCGCCCAGCTGGCTGCTCGCTACGTCACAGACCGGTTCATGCCCGACAAGGCGATCGATCTGATCGACGAAGCCTCGTCGCGAGTGCGGATGTATCGTTCTGCCTCTCCACCGAGCCTGAAGGAAGCGATGCGCGGCATGGAAAGCCTCCAGCGTGAGCTTGACGCCGCGGTCTCAGGGCAGGAGTTCGAGCTCGCGGCAGAATTGCGCGACCGTGAACGCAAGTTGCGGATGCGTATTGCCGAGCTGGAGAAGGACTGGAAAGAGGAGCAGGGCAGCGATAGTCCCGAGGTGACCGAGGAGGACATCGCACAAGTCGTTTCGATGTGGACCGGCATACCGCTGACGCGGTTGGCGGCTGAGGAGTCTGAGCGGCTCCTGCACATGGAAGCCGCCCTGCATGAGCGAATTATCGGCCAGGACGAGGCAATTTCCATGATGGCGAAGGCCGTGCGGAGAGCGCGGGCCGGCCTGAAGGATCCTCGTCGCCCGATCGGGTCGTTCATCTTCCTCGGCCCCACGGGTGTTGGTAAGTCATTGTTGGCTCGCGCACTTGCCGAGTTCATGTTCGGCTCTGACGACGCGCTCATCAAGATCGATATGAGTGAGTTCATGGAGCGGCACACTGTCTCGCGGCTCGTCGGAGCGCCTCCGGGCTATGTCGGCTATGAAGAAGGCGGACAGCTGACCGAGTCGGTCCGGCGAAAGAGCTACTCGGTGATCCTGCTCGACGAGATCGAGAAGGCGCACCCTGATGCGTTCAATATGCTCTTGCAGATCCTCGAGGACGGTAACCTGGCGGATGCCAAGGGCCGTCGAGTGGACTTTCGCAACACGATTATCATCATGACCTCCAACATCGGCGCCGAGCAGATCACGACCGACAAGCAGTTCGGGTTCGCGACGTCGGCCGACGGGGCCAAGAAGGCGCAGCAGGATTACGACCGCATGCGAGAGCGTGTTACAGATCAACTGAAGCGCACGTTCCGCCCTGAATTCTTGAACCGCATCGACGGCGTCATCGTCTTCCATGCGCTCTCGACCGAGCAGATCCGCGAGATCGTTGAGCTGGAGCTGAAACGGATCAAGACTCAGCTGGCCGAGCAGTCGATCACGCTGGATGTCACCACCGGCGCACAGGACTTCCTTGGCGATCGTGGCTACGATCGACAGTATGGCGCACGCCCGCTCCGGCGCATCATCCAGAATCTGATCGAAGATCCTCTCGCGGAAGGTCTTCTTGACGGTCGATACAAGCCCGGAATTACGATCGTGGTGGACGTCGAAGAGGATCTGCTGAAGATCGAGCCTGCTCCCGCGTTAGCGGCTGTCTGACGCAAGGGCCGAAGAATATCGTGGATCGCGCAGCACGGGGGTGAATAAACCTCCGTGCTTGCTCGTGCGAGGGCTGTGAGCATTGGCCAGGCCACGAACGAAGTACATCTGCCAGCAGTGTGGACGGGAGAGCGCGAGCTACTACGGTCGTTGTCCCGACTGTGGGGCATGGGGTTCGCTGGTCGAGACGATGGAGGCCCGACCAGCAACGACAGGGCCAGGCAGCGCAGCGCGACCGCCGTCAGCCGCACAGCCGCAGCCGTTGTCTTCCGTGCCGAGCGCGAATCTGAAACGCCGGCCATTGCCGACCGAAGAGTTTTCCCGCGTCCTCGGAGGCGGGGTTGTGCCCGGCTCACTCGTGTTGGTTGGTGGGGACCCCGGGATCGGGAAGTCGACATTACTCCTGCAAGCAGCGGCTGAACTGTCGGCCAGCGGAGAATCGGTACTCTACGTGACCGCCGAGGAGTCGGCGCAACAGGTGAAGCTTCGCGCCGAGCGCGTCGGCATTGGCATCGATCATCTCTATGTCCTCTCCGAGACGAACATCGACGACATCATCGGCGCGGCGGAGCAGCTCGGCCCGGTTGTTGTCATCATCGACTCAATCCAGACCGTCTTCACACCAGAGATCAGCTCTGCGGCCGGCAGCGTCAGCCAGGTTCGGGAGTGCGCCTCCCGACTGGTGAGCTACGCCAAGCCGCGCGACGTCGCGGTCTTTCTCGTTGGCCATGTGACCAAGGAAGGGTCGATTGCCGGGCCGCGCGTGCTCGAGCACATGGTCGACGCAGTGCTCTACCTCGAAGGCGACCGTTTTCACCAGTACCGCATCCTGCGGGCGGTTAAGAATCGCTTTGGCCCGACCGATGAGGTCGGGGTGTTCGAGATGGTCGAGCAGGGGATGCGTGAGGTCCGCAACCCCAGTGAGGCGTTTCTCGAAGAGCGACCGGGAAACGCGGCGGGCTCGACCGTGGTCGTGACGATGGAAGGAACGCGGCCGATTCTGGTCGAAGTGCAGGGTCTGACGAGCGCAAGCGCGTTCGGCAACGCCCGTCGCACGGCCAACGGGATCGATCTGAGTCGAATGCAGATGCTTGTTGCCGTTCTGTCCCGACGCGTCGGGCTGGCTCTGGCCGACCAGGATGTGTTTGTCAACGTCGTTGGGGGCATGAGGCTGGGCGAGCCGGCGGCAGACCTGGGAGTAGCCCTCGCGATCGCATCGAGCTATCGCGAGACGCGCGTCGATCCACGCCTGGTGACAATCGGAGAGGTGGGGCTGGCAGGTGAGCTCCGGTCTGTCGGCCAACTCGAGCGGCGGTTGCAGGAGGCATCAAAGCTGGGGTTCAGCAAGGCGCTCATTCCAGCGACCGTGGGCCGCGGCCTCGTGCGGCCACCTGCCGGCCTGGATCTTATCCGCGCCGCGACGCTCGACGAGGCGATCGACAGAGCAGTCGTCCGCTAGCCAGAACGGTCACCAATGAGCCGCTCCAGCTCGTCGGCGATTCGCGCGGCAGCATTACCCTGGGACTGCCCGCGCGCCGCGTCAGCCATCTCGCGCAGACGCGCGGGGTTCTCGACGAGCAGGCGGATCTCGTTGGTCAGCCGTGTCGGTGTGAGGTCGTCCTGGTCGATGACGACTGCCGCGCCGATGTCGGCAAGCTGGAGCGCGTTCTGCCGCTGCTCTTCGGCGCCGGGGAGTGGAACGAGTATGGCGGGGATGCTAAGCGCGCTGAGCTCGTTCACCGTTCCCGCTCCCGCTCGACCGACGACAAGACTCGCTGCCGCGTAGACATCGCCGATCTCGTCACCGACGGTCTCGACGACACGGTAGCGCTCGCGCAACTGCGACGGGAGGCGGGAGGCACGGTCGCGAAGAAGGTCGATGTCATCGTGAACCGTCGCAGGGCCACACTGATGAATCGATTCGACATATCCCAGCAGCGCATCCAGCGCGTCCGCAACAATCTGATTAATGGCGCTAGCCCCCTGCGCGCCGCCGGTAATGTAAACAAGCGGCAACGCGCCGGGCAATTCGAAACGTCGCAGCGCAGCGTCACGACTTCCTCCCAGCACGGCCGGCCGGATCGGGTTGCCAGTCACGACAACACGACCTCGTGGCGCGCTGACAAGCGAGCGAGACCGCTCGAAGGACAGGGCGACGACGTCGGCAAAGCGCGCGTTGATCCGGGTAGCCAGCCCGATATGCGCTGTCTGCTCGTGGGTCAATATCGGGACTCGGCGGGCGCGGGCGGCGACGACAGTCGGCACACTGACGAAACCACCGGTGGATAGCACGATGTCCGGCTTCCATCGACCGAGGATACGCCACGCCTGAACGGCCCCGATGGGAATGCGAACCGCATCGATCGGCGTCTCCAGGGAGACATATCGGCGCAACTTGCCGGTCTTGATCGCGGCATACGACGCGTGCGCCGACGAGGCGGCTGTGCGCTCGAATTCATTGCCGGAGCCAACCCAGAGGATGTCGACTGGCCGGCGGCGTTGAAGCTCGCGAATGACGGCAATCGCTGGCGAGATGTGGCCTCCGGATCCGCCCCCGGCAACGATCAGCCGGACAGGGGCCTGTGAACGGTGGGTGGTAGACTCCGAGCGCAACAGTATCCTCCGGGTGGTTTCCTCGATCGATCGTCCGCCGGCCCGTGGCCGGGCTCGCGCCAAGGAGTGTTCCATCAAGCAGCCCGCGTCTCAAGTCGCGTCACCGAGCATCGCCCGCACTGCCGCGTTTGCGGGAGCAGCGGCAGCGATCGTGCTTATCGCGGACCTGCTTTCCAAGAGGATCGTTCTGGATCGGCTTGGCCCTGGCGGTGATCTCGATGTCGTTACGGTGATTCCCGGTGTTCTGCGGTTCGTCTATGTCCGCAATACCGGCTCGGCGTTTGGTTTGTTTCAGGGCAGCTCCGACGTTCTCAAGGTGCTAGCGGTCGTGGCCGTGGCCATCCTCGGCGTCTACTACGCCCGCGCGGCAGCAAAGGATGCCCTCCTGGCGGTGGCGTTGGGACTCCAGGTAGGCGGCGCGATCGGGAACATATCCGATCGATTCCGCTTTGGCTATGTGATCGACTGGATCGACTTCCCCCGATTCCCGACGTTCAATCTGGCCGACACAGGGATCACGATCGGTGTTGTGCTGTTGGTCTATTGTTTGCTGTTTCGCGACCCGGGCCGTCATGTGCCCGACGGGGATGTAGCTGATGTTGTCCGGTCTGTCGCCGATCTGAACGAATTGCCCGACAAACGATGAACGATGCGTCTGTGTTTGTCGTGCGAATTGACGTGCCGCCAGAGTCCGCCTCGGAGCGAATCGATCGATTCGTGACCGATCGAATGCCGGACACCAGCCGGTCATTTGTCCAGCGGCTCATTGAGGCTGGGAACGTTCTGGTCAACGGAGAACCCGTCCGGGCGAGCTACAAGGTCGCGGCCGGCGACCGTGTCGAGGTGCGCGCCCCCGGGCCGGAGGAACCGACAGAAATCACGCCGGCAGTGATTCCTATCCCGATCGTGTTCGAGGATATTGACGTGATGGTGTTCGACAAGCCAGCCGGACTCGTGGTTCATCCAGCGCCTGGGCATGAGCATGGCACGTTGGTGAATGTCCTGAAGTGGCTACGGCCCGAGAGCATCACTCCCGGCGCCGAACGCCCCGGGATCGTCCACCGTCTCGACAAGGACACATCCGGGCTTATCGTTGTCGCCAAGACGGAGCGGGCACGGTTGTCGTTGCTCCGTCAGTGGCAGCAGCGAGACGTCGTGAAGGAGTACACGGCCCTGGTGGTTGGGACCATCGCGGAGGAGGAGGCGACGATCGACGCGCCGATCGGGCGCGACCCCAACAACCGGAAGCGGATGGCGGTCGTTCGCGAGGGTCGACCTTCCGTTTCTCACTTCGGCGTCATCTCCCGATATCCCGGCTACACGTTGCTCGATGTCAACATCGAGACAGGACGCACACATCAGATCCGCGTCCATTGTGCGTTTATCAAGCATCCGGTCGCCGGCGACATCCTGTATGGCGGTCGCGCGCCAGATCTGAGGCTGAAGCGTCAATTCCTCCATGCCCGGCGCTTGCGCTTCGCACTGCCGGGCGGACAGCCAATCGACGTTGAAGCGCCGCTTCCGGCGGATCTGCGGGCAGTCCTGGACGATCTGGAGCGAGAGCGCGAGTGATGGCCGCGTCACGCCGCGAGACCATCGAGGCAATCTATCGGGCAGCAATCGACCAGGTCGAGGCCGGCGTGGCGGTGAGCCGTGTCTTGTCGCGAGAAACAGATCACGCGTTGACGGTCGGAGATCAGACACTCGACATCGGTGACTCCGGCGTCTGGGCGATCGCGATCGGTAAGGCCGGCTGCCAGATGATGGCGTCGGTCGAGACGATAGCGGGGGATCGTTTCGCGGGCGGTCTGGTCGTGACGAAGTCTGTCCCGGTGGACATCCAGCTGCGCTCGGAGATCCTGGTCGGCTCACATCCGGTGCCAGATGCGCGGTCACTTGAGGCGGGCGAACGCCTGATCGATTTCGTCCGGATGATTCCCGATGGCGCGTTGGTGATTTGTCTGATCTCGGGAGGTGGATCGGCGCTCGCCGATGCGCTGAGACCCGGAGTGACGCTCGAGCAACTGCGCGACATCACCGCGACACTGCTTCGGAGCGGAGCATCGATCGGCGAGATGAACGCGGTTCGGGCGCGTCTCAGTCGTATCAAGGGCGGAGGGCTGCTTGCCCTGCTGAACGGCCGACGGGTGGTCAATCTGATCATCTCGGACGTGCTTGGCAATCCGCTTCAGGTCATCGCCAGCGGACCGACCGTGATGCCGGACAGACATGAGGTTGCCGGCGAAGTCGTCCGTCGATACGCGCTGGACATCACGTTGCCGACAGAGACCAGGATGGATCTGACACCACCGCTGATGACGCTGATCATTGCGGACATCAACGCGGCTCTCGCCGCGTCGGCCGACGCGGCGCGTCAGATGGGTCTTGCCGCGCATGTGCTGACTTCCAGCGTGGACATTGAGGCCCGGCAGGCGGGGCGACTGTTCGGCGGAATTGTTGCCGACGTGGCGAGGGGCAGGGGGACTCTGACAACGCCCTGTTGCATCCTGGCAGGCGGAGAGACGGTCGTGACCCTGCGTGGCGCCGGCATTGGCGGGCGGAATTGTGAAGCCGCTGTTGCCGCCGCAATCGCGATCGCTGGTATCGAGGATTGCGTCGTTGGTTGCCTGGCGACCGATGGTGACGACGGAACGAGCGGGGCCGCTGGTGGCATCGTCGATGGGACGACGTTGCACGATCGTCGGACGGCAGAGGCGGCACTGGCCGGCAACGACACATATCCATGGTTGCGGGGACGTGGCGCCGCGTTCGAAACTGGTCCGAGTGGGACGAACGTCAATGATCTCTTCATTGGCATCGTGGCGCCTGCTGACTGGACGCCGGACTGAGGCGCTCGTATAGTATCGCCGCAGCGCTACCCTGAGCGAAAGGACATATTGCTGGTGAATGTCAGCGACGCCATCGTTGAGATCCTCGTCCAGAGTGGCATTGAGCATATCTTTGGCCTTCCTGGCGACACCGGAATGGACTTCTACGACGCCCTGTATCGCAACGAAGGCCGCGTCCAGCACATTCTGACGAGGGACGAGCGGTCGGCCTCGTTCATGGCGGATGCCTACGCGCGGGTTTCGGGCAAGGTCGGCGTCTGCGAAGGGCCAAGTGGCGGTGGGGCGACGTATATCGTGCCGGGCGTGGCCGAGGCACATGGCTCGTTCTTGCCGCTTCTGGTGCTGACCTCTGATACTCCGATTCGAGAGGAAGGGCGAGGAGTTCTTACCGAGCTCGACCAGCGCGCGCTGTTTCAACCGATCACCAAGTGGGCTGCGCGAATGACTACCGCAAACACCGCGCCGGATGTCGTTCGTCGCGCGTTGCGGCTTGCGACGACCGGCCGGCCAGGCGCAGTGTCGATTTCCATGCCCGCAGACGTTCTCAAGGCGCCGGTCGACGAAGCACACGTTTACGGGGTGCCACAGTTCGGCGCAGCGCCGGCAAGCCGACCGCGACCGGATTCATCCGAGATCGAGCGGGCGGCCGACGTGATTCGAAACGCAACACGACCTGTTATCGTGGCTGGTGGAGGCGTCCTCATCTCGCAGGCGTGGGATGCGCTGACCGCGCTGGCCGAAGCAGGGTCGATTCCTGTTGGGACATCGATCAACGGGAAGGGCAGCATCGCCGAGACGAATCGGCTGTCGCTTGGAATCGTGGGGGGAAACGGCGCTCGTCCGTATGCCAACTCGATTCTCGCCGAAGCGGATGTCGTCATCCTCGTCGGCACTCGAACCGACTCGACCACGACGCTGAACTGGACCCTGCCCCGACGAGATGCCGCGCTGAAGGTTGTCCACATCGATGTCGATCCGTGGCAGCTTGGCAACAATTATCGCACCGTTGCGCCGGTTATCGGCGATGCGCGCGCGGCGCTCGAGGATCTTGTCGATGCGCTCGGTGTCACTCCCGCCGACGCGGAACGTGTGCTCTGGTTGGACGGCATCGATGCCGCACGACGCGACTATTTCGATCGTGTCGCCGAGGAGGCTCGCTCGGAATCTCAGCCGATCAAGCCGCAACGCGTGATCGCAACATTGAAGCGACTCCTGCCGGCGGAGACCGTCATCGTCGCCGATCCTGGCACCCCGACACCGTACATCGGCGCGCAGTACGTATTGCCGAACCCGGGGCGCTGGACAGTGATCCCGCGCGCACATGGGGGGCTCGGATATTCGCTTCCCGGAGTTGTCGGCGCGCACTACGCTCGGCCGAGCGCAAGGACGATCGGGCTGATGGGGGATGGCTCGTTCGGCATGTCCGTCGGGGAACTGGAGACGATTTCCCGACTGAACCTGCCCATCACTCTGGTTCACTTCAACAACGGGGCGTTCGGCTGGATCAAGGAATTGCAGCACCTATACCACGATCGCCGGTACTTCTCGGTCGACTTCAACCCCGTCGACTACACTGCGATCGCACGTGGTTTCGGCCTTCGCGCCTGGCAGGTTACCGATCCTGCTGACGTCGAAAGAACATTCCGGGAGGCGCTGGACTCTGGAGGTCCAGCCTTTGTCGATATCGTCACGGAGTCGCAACTCACTGAGACTCCGCCTGTGCATGCGTGGCTCGACGCAGCAGCGAAGATGGAGGAGCAATCGTGACGACATCGCGCAAGCCCATGTTGCTGGATGTTGATACGGGTGTTGACGATGCGATGGCGATCGGGTTGGCATCGCGCCTTGACCGCCATGAGCTGGTCGCAATCACGACCGTGGCTGGCAATGTGCCAGTCGATGCCACCACCAGAAACACACGAGCTGTCGCCGGTTGGCTCGGTCTGGACGTCCCGATCCACGCCGGTATGGATCGGCCGCTCGTCCGCGAACTCCACGACGCCCGCGAACACCACGGCGAGGCGGGCCTCGGAGACTGGCAGCCCGACGTCGCGTTGGCCCCGTTGTCTGATGTCACGGCGCCCGAAGCGATCGTGAGGCTTGCTCGTGAGCATCGAGGCGACATTACGTTTGTCTTCGTCGGACCGCTCACGAACCTCGCGGTGGCATTGTCGCTCGAGCCCCGGTTGGTCGACTGGGTGGATCGCCTTGTGATCATGGGCGGCGCGTTCTTCAAGCCGGGAAACATGACCCGCTACGCCGAGTTCAACATTTACGTCGATCCAGATGCCGCGCAGCGTGTGGCGGACGCCGGGTTCCGAGCTACCTGGGTGGGCCTTGATGTGACACAACAAACAACAATGACGCGTCATGACTGGGATTCCCTCGACGGCGCCACGGCGCCCGGCGCGGTGCTTGTTCGCGAGATGACTCGCCGTATGCTGGTCGACCTTGGCCGGCCGGCGGCGAATCTTCATGACCCGCTGGCAGTTGCGGTCGCGGAGGATCCGTCGCTCGTTGGCATGTCAGACGGTCTTGTTGTGGTGGAGACGACCGAGCCGGGCCGTGGCCGGACGCGTCTGGCGGAGTGCTCTCCGGGCGATTCGCGCGCGTCAGTCTGCCGAACAGTCGACAACGTCGCCTTCAGAAGCCTGTTCGCACGGATCTCCGGCGAATTCCCACCGCCTGCTTGACGTAGAGCTCGAGAACGTACAGTATCGAGCGAAGCGTACGTTGTGGTAGCGAATCAATCGGGACGATACGTCTGCCCAGGACGGGTGTGTGGACTATGGATCACTCGACCGTCGTACCAGAACAACCTCCGCTGCAGGACATCGACCTGTTGCAGCGTCTCACGCGGTATTTTGACGAGCTCGACCTCCGGTTACGCCAGGGCCAGGGCTGGGTGATCTTCAACGCGTCCGGCTCGCGCGCGGGACGGATCAATCGATTCTTGCTCGACCATGTTCAGACCGCGAGTACCCCATTCAGCCATTACTTCCTGCCGTGGCGTGACTTCGCTCTGACGGCGTATCTCATCCAGAACGAGCTCCACGGTAACCTCAGTGACAGCGTCGATGGATCGTCAGCCATTCCCGGCGACGAGTACCGGATCGCCGCCAGCGTGTCTCGTCAGACGCTCGCGCGTATGGCAACGTCCGATCTCCTCGTCCTTAGTGGCCTGACGCCGCGTCATGGTCACGAGATCCGGTATCTGGAGGACACGATCGAGCGACGACATCGCTTCCGGCTGGCGACGATTCTGATCACTCCCGATCAGCCGCACGAGCTGGCGATCGAGGTGGCACATGCTAGTGGTGAGGTCGACGCCTGGACGCGCCTTTCGGGCCGGCTCTTCGAAACAAGTCTCGTCGCGATGTAGGGGGGCTACTGAGTTCGTTCGAGCGCCAGGTTGGCGAAGGCCTGGAACTGCCCGAACAGCGACGGATCCTCGATGAATGCGAGACGGGCCAACCCGTTTGCAACGTGATCGCGGGCGGTGTTGATCGCAGCATCGATCGATCCAGATTCCTCGATCCGGATTGCCAGCCGGGAGTATTCCTCGTCCGCGACACCGTCACCGCCGACGACGCGACGGAGAGTATCTGCCTCCTCGGTTCCGTCAATCTGGGCAAGATAGAGCATCGTCGGGAGAGTCACCGTGCCTTGCCGGAGATCGAGGTTTGCGGGCTTACCGGTGACGGCTTCCGTCGAGCGCAAATCCAGCACATCGTCGATGATCTGGAATGCCATGCCGATGTCCCCGCCGAAACCGCGTAGCGCGCTGGTTTCATCTGCGTTGGCGCCGCCGAGGATGGCGCCCATCTCGGCAGCGCCGGCAAACAGCGACGCGGTCTTGCCGTAGATGCGGTGTGAGTACTCCTCGGGTGATTGGTCGAGTCGGTGGGCGGTGAATGCCTCGCGCAGCTGCCCGTCGCAAATGTCGGCCAGTGATGACGCAAACACCGCAACTACCCGGGGATTCATCGTTTCGGCAGCGAGAATGGCGGACTGGGCGAACAGGTAGTCGCCGATCAGAATGACCGTTCCGGTGTCGAAGACGGAGTTCAACGTTGGCTGTCCACGTCGCAGTTGCGATGTGTCGATCGTATCGTCATGGACCAACGAGGCAGTGTGCAGCAGCTCGATGCCGGCCGCGGCGGGTATGAGAGGTTCAATGCGATAGTCGAACGGCCTGGCCGCGAGCAGCAGAAGCAACGGGCGAAGCCGCTTACCACCCGATTCGACAATAGCCTGCAATAGCCGGCCCAGGCCAGGGTATTCGACCTGTGCCGCGAGGCGCACGCGAGCTTCGACAAGTGCCATATCGTCCCGCAACGACTGCACTACGTCTTCAAACTCGAATTGAGGTATCGCGGTATCCACGTCTCGTCGATCGACCAGCCCTGTCATTCCCCCCACGTCCCGTCGAATTACGCGGCGTCCCCCACACGATGAGGATTATACGAAGCCCACCCGTCTGAGCAACCGCATAACCATGCGCGGATACCCGTGTTCTCATTCTAATGTGGGCGGGATGTACACTTCCCCGAATGATGCGCGCCGCGACAGACTCTGTTTGCTGGCGCTCGATTCGCGTGCTGCGCTCGTCGTGGCAACAGAATCAGAGCGGCCGCACCCCGGCGCAATGGTGGGAGCGCTCGCGACAGACCGTCAATGGGAGGATCTGGTTGACACCCGAACGACCGCCGAACAGGCAGCGTCAGCGGCCCTGGCCCAGTATCAGTTGGCGATATAGTCTGCTGTTGGTGCTGCCGCTGCTGGGATTTCTGATTACCTTCATGTTCCGTGCCGGCGACCCGAGCGGACTGTCGGGCGTTGTGAAAGACGCCTACACCGGGAAGCCAGTTGCTGGCGCATCCATTTCAACGGCGAATGGCACCGTAGTGACCGACGCGAACGGCAAGTTCGCGATGGGCAACGGGATCAGCGGCACGGTTACTGTAACGCACCAGAACTACGCAGGCACCGAGGTCGCGATCCTGCCGGGCCAGGGCAGCGTCGAGGTGCTGCTTCGCCCTACGACAATCGCCGGCACGGTAACCAATTCGCAATCAGGAGACCCGATCGAGGGGGCAGTCGTTCTTCTCACTCGCAAAAACGGGCAGACCGTCTCGGTGAACACCGACAAGGACGGACGTTACCTGCTCGCCGATGTTGACGATGGAGACACGCTCACCGTCCAGATGGAGGGGGTAACGGTTGCGACGGAGCGAATTGGCAAAGATGCGAGGCTGAATTTTCAGATTCGTCCGGATGTCCTGACAGGGGTCATCACGGACGAGAATGGAACACCGGTTGCCGGGGCAGTGGTCAGTGTGGGTGAAGCAACAGCGACGACCGCCGCAGACGGAGCCTATCGGCTGCCGGGGGTGCCCGAGAAGGGGACGATCACCGTCCGGCGGACGGGATTCAAGGACGCCACGGGCGAGCTCGATAAGTCCCTGAGGTTCGACGCCAAGCTCGTTGATAACCGTATCAAGGCGATTTACGTTAGCGCGCAGATTGGCGCAAGTGACGAGCTCTGGGCCGAGAAGCTGCAGATTGCGGAGACGACCGAGATCAACGCGATCGTCCTCGACCTCAAGGATTCGACGGGACATGTCTTTTACAACACGAACGTTCCGATGGCCGCGACAATCGGGGCAATGGACCCCAAGCTGGATGTCCAGAAGCGGCTCAAGGAGATGAAGGATCGCGGGATATACTCGATCGCCCGGATTGTCTGCTTCGAGGATCCCCTGCTCGCCAACGCCCGCTCCGACCTGGCAATCCACGATTCGACAACCGGCGGGCTGTGGACGACGTGGAATGGCCTCGCCTGGGTCAACGCACATCAGCGCGAGGTCTGGCAATACAACATTGACCTGGCGGTTGAGGCGGCGAAGCTTGGCTTCGACGAAGTTCAGCTTGACTATATCCGGTTCCCGTCCGATGGCCTGCTGGAGAATGCGGACTACGGGGACCAGTACGCGAACGAAACGCGGCTGGAAGCGATTACTGGTTTCCTTGGCCAGATGCAGTCCGCGATGAAGCCAACGGGCTCGCTGCTGGCAGTCGATATTTTCGGCCTGACGATGTGGGACGATGGAGATGGCGGGATTGGCCAGAACTTCGCGGCGATCGCGCCTCTCGTCGATATCGTCTGCCCGATGATCTATCCCTCGCATTTCTATCCCGGTGATCTCGGTCTTGATATTCCGAACAACCATCCGTACGAGGTGATTTACAGTAGTCTCACCAACGGCGCCGCGAAAGTGCCTGATGCGGCCTACAAGCTGCGCCCGTGGCTTCAGGACTTCTCGTATGGTGAAGGTATCGACTATGGTGATGCCGAGGTGGCCGCGCAGATCAAGGCAGCCAACGACTTCGGTGGGAACGGATGGATGCTCTGGAGCCCCAGCAACGAGTATCACGTGGGAGCGCTCGCGCCGAAGTAGATCATCACGACCACCAACCCGTGCTGACGCCGGCTCGGCTGCCGCTGCTGGCGCTCGCGCAATTGCTTCGCCCGCGGCAGTGGACGAAGAACGTGGTTGTGTTCGCTGCGATCGTTTTCGATCACAAGTTGGCACAACCTGGGCAGTTTCTCGTTGTGATCGGCGCTTTCGTGGCGTTCTGCATGGCAAGCAGCGCGATCTACGTAATAAACGATCTCAAGGATGCCGAGTCCGATCGGCTCCACCCAGCAAAGCGTAATCGGCCGATAGCGTCAGGCGCGGTTTCACCACAGCTCGCGTTGGGAACCGCGACGCTGTTGTTGGCGGTCGCGCTACCGTTGGCGATCGCTCTACATCCTTCATTTGGCCTTGTCGTGTTCGCCTACGTGGCGCTAATGGTCGCCTATAGTCTGTTCCTCAAGCACGTCGTGATCCTCGACGTCTTTTCGATTGCCGCGGGATTCGTCCTGCGCGCCGCCGGGGGAGCAGTCGTGATTGGGGTGCCGATCAGTCCCTGGCTTTACGTCTGCACAATCCTGCTCGCGCTCTTCGTCGGGTTCGGCAAACGACGGCACGAGCTGCTCTTGCTCGATATGGCGGCCGGATCCCACCGGCGCAACCTCGATGAGTACTCAGCTGAGCTGCTCGATCACTTCATCCTCATTTCCGCGGCGGCAACCGTGATGGCGTACTCGCTCTACACGTTCGTTGCAGAGTCGCTTCCGGACGATCACTCGATGATGCTGACGATTCCGTTCGTTCTCTACGCTCTCTTTCGCTACCTGTTCCTCGTCCATCGACGCGACGCAGGGGGATCACCAGAGCAGACGCTACTGAGCGACCTCCCGCTTCTAGGCTGCATCGTTGCCTGGGGAGTCGTGACAATCGTTATCCTGTATCGCTGAAACGATCCTCGCCGGCTCTCGATACTTGAGTCGATCCTTGTCAACTTTCCACGTACATGCTAGACTAACTCTGTCATCGTGACGCTCGGGGTCTGCGTATTGCGGCTCCGGGTTCAGGTTGATTTGTGTGCTACCGAGCGAACCGAAGGATCCTGGTGATGTATGTGATGCGCAAGCGTGGCGGCCGAAATATCCAGCGCATTCAGTATGAGATGGAAGATACCTTCCAGACGATGCTGGGGAGCCGGCCGGTTGGTGTCAGGTTGACGCCTGGCATGCTGGCAGCATGGCGGCCTCCGGTCGAGGTATACGAAACTGACGTCGAGCTCGTCGTTCTGGCGGAGATCGGCGGCATCGCGAATGTGCAGGTAGAGGTATCGATTGACGACCAGGTTCTGGCCATTCGCGGTGAACGCGCGCCACTCCATTGTGAGGAGCGGCGGAGAATCCATGCGATGGGCATTGCCTATGGACCGTTTGCGGCCGATATCTTCGTTCCCTTCGCGGTCGATCACGACGCCATTCGCGCGGATTACGATGCTGGCATCCTGACGATTCGATTACCTCGCGCAGCAGCGACGAAAATCCCCGTGAAGGCCACCACTCTCGATCTGGAAACGAACGAGTAGGCGGCGCGACGAGGTGAATGGAACCAACCCATTGGATACAAAGGAGACTAGCGTGACTGACGAGCAGAAGCGCTACGATGAGGCTGTTGCTGCGGACGCCGAGCCGCAGCCCGCCTCTTCGGATGAGCCGAATTCCCAGCCTTCCGACCCGATCGGCGAACAATCGGCGCTGCCGGTTCTGCCGCTGCGCGGGACCGTTGTGTTTCCGATGACGGTCGTCCCGTTGGCTGCCGCACAACCCCGCTCGCTACGGTTGATCGATGCCGTCGCATCGGGTGACCGGACGGTTGTCCTTGTTCTGCAAAATAACGCCGAACAGGATGCAGCAGGCCCTGGCGAGACGCGGATGATCGGCACCCTGGCGACGATCCACCAGATGATGCGAGTGCCGGACGGCACAGTGCGTCTGGCCGTTCAGGGGGTCAAGCGCGTACGGATTGTGAACTGGGTCGATGAAGAGCCGTATCTGACGGCGATTATCGAAGACCTGCCCGAGCACGACACGGACGACATCGAGACACAGGCACTGATGCGCTCGACAGTTGAGCTGTTCCAGCGCCTCGTCAGCCTCGTGTCGAACCTGCCGGACGAGCTCGTTACGACTGCCCTCAATGTCGATGAGCCACTCCAGCTGGTGTATCTCATCGCGACGAATCTGCGCATGGATCCGGACGAGCGCCAGATCCTTCTGGAGTACGACTCGGTTCGCGACAAGCTGACACATCTGAGTCGATACATGGCAAAGGAGCTTGAGCTTCTCGAGCTCGGCAAGAAGATCCAGGGGGACGTTCAGGAAGAGGTCCAGAAGTCGCAGCGGGATTACTACCTTCGCGAACAGCTCAAGGCGATTCAGCGCGAGCTGGGCGAGGGCGACGGCCAGGAGGCCGAAGTTCAGCAGTTGCGCGAGCAGATCGAGAAGGCCGGCATGCCCGAAGAGGCGCGCCGCGAGGCTGATCGCGAGCTGGATCGGCTATCGAAGCTTCAGCCAGCCTCAGCCGAATATGGGGTGATCAAGACCTATCTGGACTGGCTGGTTTCGCTACCCTGGAATATCTCGACTGAGACTGACATCGATATCCAGAAGACGCGCGAGATTCTGAATCGCGATCACTACGACATGGAAAAGGTCAAAGACCGTATCCTGGAGTATCTGGCCGTTCGCAAGCTGCGACGCGATCACGCCGCTGGCGGCGAGCCAATCGACGCGAGAGAGCCGATTCTGTGCTTCGTTGGTCCTCCGGGTGTTGGCAAGACCTCACTTGCGCAATCGATTGCCGATGCGCTCGGGCGAAAGTTCACGCGAATGTCGCTGGGCGGCGTGCGCGACGAAGCCGAAATTCGAGGACATCGACGGACGTATATCGGCGCCATGCCGGGACGAATTATCCAGGCGATCCGACGGGCCGGCACGAACGATCCCGTCTTTGTCCTTGACGAGGTGGACAAGCTCGGCGCTGACTGGCGTGGCGATCCGTCGTCTGCCCTGCTGGAGGTTCTGGACCCCGAGCAGAACGACACATTCAGAGATCACTATCTCGACGTCCCATTCGATCTCAGCAACGTGATGTTCATCACGACTGCGAATCTGCTCGACCCGATCCCCGGGCCTCTGCGCGATCGGATGGAGATCATTCACCTCACCGGGTACACGGACGAGGAGAAGCTGAACATCGGCCAGCGCTTCCTGGTGCCGCGTCAGCGCACCGCGAACGCGCTCGGTGAGTCAGCGCCGGCCTGGGACGATGCCGCGGTTCTCAGTGTGATCCAGGGCTACACTCGTGAGAGCGGAGTTCGAAATCTGGAGCGTGAGATCGGGACAGTCTACCGGAAGGTCGCGACGCGCCTGGCCGCAGACGAGTCTGTTCCGGCGGCGATAACTCCCGAGCTTGTGCGGGAATACCTGGGCCGCCCTCGATTTTTCTACGAAGAGCTCGAGACGCGCACGGCGCAGCCCGGAGTTGCCATCGGTGTTGGCGTGTCGGCGGTTGGCGGGGACATCATGTTCATCGAGACGACCTCGATGGATGGCCGCGGCAACATGACGATTACTGGCCAACTTGGGGATGTAATGCGGGAGTCCGCGCAGGCAGCCATGTCGTTCGTCCGGTCGCGAGCACGAGACCTTGGCATCGACTCTGGGCGGTTCAAGGATCTGGATATCCATATCCACGTTCCGGCCGGCGCGACACCGAAGGATGGACCATCGGCTGGTGTTGCGCTGACGGTGGCGCTCGTCTCGCTCCTGACCGGTATTCCCACTAACGAGAACGTCGCTATGACCGGCGAAGTCTCACTACGTGGTCAGATTCTTCCGGTTGGTGGAATCAAGGAGAAGGCGCTCGCGGCGCACCGAGCTGGCGTCACGACGTTCATCCTGCCGCGTCGCAACGAGGGTGACCTCGACGACCTGCCGGCCGGTCTACGGGACGAGTTGCGGTTTGTGCTCGTTGACACGATCGATGACGCGCTCGATGTCGCGATGCCTCAGTCATTCCAGCAGCAGCGGGCTGCCACGGCGCCGCCGATCGGCATTCCCGACGACGAGCGTATGGTGGCGCACGTGAGTGCGTAGGAACACCCCACAGTTATCAACTCCGGGGCACGAGGGGCGGCGACAGAGCCGCCCCTCGTGTTGTTGTTTGACAGAGGAAATCAGGAGTTGTCGCGTGACAGTCGAGCCTGTTGAACAAGCGCCACAAATGGCTTGAGGTGTTCGGGGCGTTCGCGGAACATCATCTCCGGATGCCACTGAACGCCGAGGATCCACCGGCCGGCTGACGCAGAGACAGACTCCACGATCTCGTCGGGGGCAACCGCGTCGATCGATAAGCCGGGGGCGATGTCCTTCAACGCCTGGTGGTGGAACGAGTTGACCTCGATCGTGTCTGCCTCATACGTGCGTGCAAGGACCGACCCGGGAGTAACCGCCACCGTGTGCCCCGGTTCCTCCTTACGGATGCCTTGCTCCTGTTGCCGGTGTTCGATCTCCGTCGAATATTGGCCGGGGATGTCCTGGATGAGCGTGCCGCCGAGCGCAACGTTCAACACCTGGACGCCGCGACAGATACAGAGCGTGGGAATATCGCGGGCGACCGCCTCTCGGGCGAGTGCCAACTCGAGCGCATCGCGCCCCGGGTGGATGCCGTAGGTGGCCTCATGCAGGGTGTCGTCGCCGTAGAGTATCGGGTCGATATCGCCACCACCACTCAGGAGCAACCCGTCGACGATCGAGAGAATCTCATCGATGTTGCCGGCCTGTGGCGGGATAACGAGCGGCACCCCGCCGGCCGCTTCCACCGCCTCCGTGTAGGTCGTCGAGATCGCGTATCGATCGAAGGAACCGTGCGGCTGGGAATCCTCCATAGGGGATGGTGTGATGCCAATCACTGGCTTTCGTTGAGGCATACTGTCCGATTCCTCCTCGTGTCAAAACGGGCGATGATCCATGAGGATCCATCGTACCGTGGAGTTGGGAGGAATAGTAGACGTGGGCGGTCGTTCGCGATATACTGGGTGTCGCAAGGCCGGTGTGGGCGCTGCCCGAGCGCCGTGGCCGCTGGTCGCGTTTCGTACGGGTGCCGAAAGTCCCCTTGACACTCTCGTGAGTGCGAGATAGACTGCTCGGTGCGCTTGACGAGGTCTTGCGTGGCCCCGATCTTTCGGGGCAGAGCACCTTGCCAACTGAGCCGTGATGCCAACGTGCGGGCGAGTGACTAATGTGGA